>VGSG01000010.1 GCA_016875095.1 Deltaproteobacteria bacterium | reverse complement strand
TCGATTGCCATAGCTCAGAAGCCGAAACAAACCGCGGAAGTCCACTGCTGCCCGGAGCGCTCCGGGGGTTCGACTCGGAGAGGGGTATGAAGAGCCCTCGGCTGCGCAATAATTTGGAGGAGAGACTCATTCATCCCCCCCAATCCCTTCCCTCACGTTGACTCCGACCGGGGACCTCGCGCGGAGGCCTTTCAGGGTATTCTCTCACAACTACTCGGCCTCAAGATCGATGGGCTTCTTTGTGCGGTACGCCAGGGCCTGCGCGGTGGCGATCAGCTTTCCCGAAGAGTGTTCTCTTACCTCACACAAGTATGAAGACGTACGCGATGTTTGGCATAACTCGGTGGCGCGGGCCTCCAGGAGCGCGCCGTGTTCGGGAGGCGCGACGTAGGTGATGCTCACGTTGAGCGCCACAGAGAGCACGCCGTGGGAATTGCACGCAAGTTGGAAGGCTTCGTCAATCAACGAGAAAATAGCGCCGCCGTGCGTGGCGCCGAAAATGTTACCCGTTTGCGGCCCCGCGTTCATCCGCACCGTGGCGTTTCCCGATTCCACGTGAACGGTTTCCATACCCAGGAGCCTCGCGTACGGCTCCGCGAGCGATTTCTCCCTAAGCTTACGGTGTAGGGCTTCCTTCATTACGACCCTCACGCAAGGCGATTTCGGCCGGCGCCCGCGGGAGCACTTGAGTCCCCAGCAGTCCCAGGGACATGAGCAACTTCGCGAGCTCCTCCACCGAGATGTCCAGCCGCCGCGCCTGATCCGCAGGCACGAGCATGTTGAAACCCGTAGCGGGGATGGGCGAATTGGGCACAAAGACGAGCACGTGCTCCTGACCGCTTGAGACGTAACGTTCATTGGAGGTGAGGAGCGCGAGCATCCTCACATTTCCCATCTGTATTTCCACCACTCCCCCGAATCGATCGAGCCCACCTTGGTCTTTCCTCCCCAGGAGTTCCACCACCTGGCCCACTCCAGCGTAAATCTTGCCGACCAACGGGATCCGGGAAAAGGTGGAATCAATCGCATCGTGAAACCGGGCCACCGTTGCCCGCGTCACGAGAAACCCCAGCAAGATGAGACCGAGCACCAGGATTACGTACCCCACCACATACCCCGCGTAAGGATGACCCGCGCCGAAAATCTTGGCTAGGAACAGGCCGAGAGAGCTGCTCGGGCCCACATAGCTGTCAGCAAGCCTAATGATCCAGGCCAGGAAGAAAACAGTGACCACAAGAGGCGCAATGGTGAGCACCCCCGTGAAAAAAAACCGAAAAACCGTGCTCAAGTATGTTCTCATGGCTCTTCTCAGCGACTCGGTATCCTTTCCGGAATGGAGCCCCCGCGACCGTGTCGTTTCGTTGGGCCCGATCGATCTTCCGTCCAAGGTTGTGGCGCGCCGCGCTTTAAGCGCGCTATCGTCGCGGACCTGCTTGGAGTATAATAAATCTATCCGTGAAAAACCCCGACAGGTAACGGCAGGAATGCACCCGATAAGCCCGTCTGCGGGGTTTTGCCTTCATTGGGATGAAGAGAGCGAAATGAAAATCGGGTACCCGGTCGGCGGTCCATAGCCCGGGCTCTTCTTCGCGGCAAGAAGCGCCTGACCTCCATTGTAAAGGCCATGTTGCTTCGGATCCCTAACCGGCCCGCGATTCTTCGGCGAAATCGCCTTCCGATCCCCTCTGAAACTGACGTACCCTGCAACTACGAATAGAACGATCAGGAACACGCCGAGCCCTATCATGACCAGATCCCGACCGGTGCGGGTGGTTTGAGGCTGACTTGGTCCGGATCGAGGAAACTCGCGAGACAACCGAACTTACCTCTCAGACATGCCGTTCAAGCACCCGAAGTATACTCGAACACCCGTTTGGTGTCATGCCTCCGCGTCAACGGCGGGCAGGGCAGTCCGGATGAACGATTTGCAATTCACCGGACGCACGCATAGAATACGGGGACCGGAATCGCATTGAGCCCCGGTCGCATCCGTGGGTTGATCGGCTCCGGGCGCTCCGCGCAGCGCGGCGAAGGGCGGGAGCGCGGCCGAGAGCCCTCTGTTTGCACGGAAGGCAACGAGAAAAACATACCGTTGATTAGCGCGGCAGGAGGGGAACATGGACGTAGAAGGGTTCGTTAAGAGCAAGATAAAGTGGCTGGGTCACGCGAGCTTCAGAATCGACGGCGCCAAGTCGGTGGTGTACATCGATCCCTGGAAACTCAAGAAGGCGGCGCCCGCGGATGTGATCTGCATCACCCACAGCCATTACGACCACCTTTCAGAAGAGGACGTGGCAAAGATCCGCAAGCCCACCACTGTGATCATCGGCCCAGCGGATTGCAGGGCCGGGTTCGGTGACGCGTTCAAGCAAATCGCGCCGGGAGAGAGCCATAGCGTCGGAGACGTGACCGTGGAGGCGGTCCCCGCGTACAACACGGATAAAGCCTTCCATCCCAAGGGAAACAAATGGATAGGGTTCATCGTCACAGTGGACGGTTTCAGGATCTACCACTGCGGTGACACCGACGTGATTCCCGAAATGGAAAACGTCAAAGCCGACGTTGCCCTTATCCCCGTCGGCGGGACCTATACCATGACGGTCCCCCAGGCCGCGGAAGCGGCAAACAAGATTTCACCCAAAGTGGCGGTTCCCATGCATTGCGGTGACATTGTGGGGACGCTTGACGATCGCGAATCATTCCGCAAATCGACAAAGACGCCGGTGGTGATACTGGATCCCTCAGCGTAAACCGCCGGGCCGCTGATGCGAGAGCAATGACCCCAAAGAACCCTATCGACACCTCGAGGCGGGTACGAGTGCGCTTTGCCCCTTCTCCCACCGGCTACCTCCACCTTGGGGGAGCACGCACCGCTCTGTACAACTGGCTGTGGGCAAGGAAAACCAACGGAGTCTTCATTCTCAGGATTGAGGACACGGATGTGGAGCGCTCCACAGAAGACTCGGTTCAAGAGATCTTGGACGGGCTCACATGGCTCGGTCTCGATTGGGATGAAGGCCCCTTCCTTCAGAGCGCGAACCTAGACCAGCACGTGGATGCGGCTCAAGAACTCCTGGAAACCGGCCACGCGTACCGCTGCTTCTGCACGAAGGAGGAACTGGAGCAACAGCGCCAGGAAGCTGAAGCCAGAAAAGTCGCGTTCATGTACGACGGACGGTGCCGCAAGCTCTCCAAGGACGAAGTGGAGGCCAAGATCGCGGGTCGCGTCCCCTTCGTGGTGCGCTTCGCGGTCCCTCGTGATCCCGGGGCCACGGTGGTCTTCGAGGATATAGTCTTCGGCAGACAAGAAAAGCGTTGCCTGGACATTGAAGACTTTGTGGTTCTCCGGTCCGACGGCAGGCCCCTGTACCTTCTGAGTAACGCGGTGGACGATCGACTGGACCGGATCACTCACGTGATACGAGGGGCCGATGGGCTCGCGAACACGCCGAAACAAGCGCTCATATACGAGGCCCTGGGCTGGGCCCCGCCCACGTTCGCGCACATGCCCCTCACCTTGGACAGCAAGAAAACCAAACTTTCCAAGAGACGACATGGCGAAGTGGTGACCATCGCCTATTACCGCGCCAGGGGAGTGCTCCCCTGGGCTTTGTGCAACTTCATGGCCCTGTTGGGCTGGTCGTCCGGAGACGCTCGGGAATTCTTCACGAGAGAAGAGCTTATCGAGGCGTTCGATCTCTCACGAATCAACCGGGCCAATGCGATCTTCAACTACGTGCCCGGGGACCCCAAGAACTGGACCGACCCCAAGCTGATCCACTTCAACGCGCATTACCTGCGCACCCTGCCGTTGGACGAGCTACTCCCGTGCGTGAAAGAGGAACTCCAGCGCACAGGGCTCTGGAAAGACTCTTACGATCACAACGAGAGGCAGTGGCTCCGTGATGCGGTTGAGTTGATGCGGGCTCGTTTTCACACACTTGAGGATTTCTCCACTACGGGAAGATTCTTTTTCGCGGATGAATTCAGGGTAGACCCAAAGGCCGTGCAAAGAAACCTCTGCAAGGACGCTCACACCCACGCGTACATGAGCCAACTCGCGCCTCGCTTCCAAGAATTGTCATCCTTCGACAAAACATCAACGGAGGAGACAATCCGCTCCTTCGCCGCGGAGCTCAATGTTTCGGCGGGATTGATCATAAACGGATGCAGGACAACGGTTTCCGGCAGCGCGGTGGGGCCGCCTCTCTTTGAAATGCTCGAAGCCATCGGCAAGGAACGGGTTGTGAACCGGCTCAAACAGGTCGATCGGATGATTGCCGTGTGCGGATGACCGGAAAAAAAAGAGCCCGACCGTCTAGTCCGAGCTGGGAGACTTGATCGGACGGTCGGGCAAGGAAAACGCATAGCCGGTTCGATGAGCGAGGTCCCCCTATCCTCGGTTCGGTCGGCGCCTTGGAGGGAGCAGGGTCCGGATACCGGATGAGCTCCGGAGGCGGCGACGTCCCTTGGGTCTCACGTCCACCGGCCCTACGAAAGGGCAATCATCAGAAGATAAATCCGAATTCGAGGAAGCCGCCCTCGAATGCATTTTCCCAGATCAAGTTGGCTTCCGACTTCTTGTAGTCCACGAACCGATAGCCGCCTTCCATGTACCCGGAGCGGCCGCAATTGAGCGGGATGGTGTACCGCGTGCCCACCTGGATGTCCCAGCCTTGCACATCATCCAGGAAGATGAAGCCGCCTTTGAAGTCGCATGAGAAGGTTCCAAAGTTCGGGAGCGTGTTGAAACACTTTTTGATCTCAAGGCCGACCATGGCGGAATCGCCCCCTTTACTGAAGGTTTGGCTCCACCACCCACACGTGGTGCAACCCACGTTGATCTTGTCGTCCGTATGGACCCAGTCGGCAAACACGCTGAGCACGGTGGAGCAGGTTCTCACCGCGTCGTAGATCAGCCCTACTCGGTGATAGCCATGATCCCACGAGGCGTTCAAGGGCCAGCCCGGCGTGATCAGGAACCATTGGCTACCAAAGTAGAATTGCTGCGATGGATTACCCTCGCCGGTCATCTGGTCCCACATGCCGACGTACCGGACACCCCAGTTCGGCCTGAATTGATATCGCGCCGAAAACTGGGTTAGAGTCGTGCTCTTGGGAGCCCCGATGTCATCGGTCAAGTCAGCCTCATTGGTCCAGCCCCAACCCACAAACCCCCACCATGGATTCCGTGGGTACGCGATGGTGCCCCGAACCCGAGCCCAGAAGACCTGCGCGCTCATCTCCCACTGCCCCTGCTGAGGATGGTTCACGAGACACTTGGGCCCGAAGAAACAGGGAACAGGAACAGCTTGCGGCTTCACCTTGGTGATGCCCGGTGGCGGCGGAGGCATCAAGAGAGGAGGTGGAGGCGGAGGCGCAGGCGCGAGCACGGTGACTTGAGGCGCCCTTCTAGTGACACCGGTTTTCCCCTTGTGCTTGATAGGCGCGGGTGTAGCTGCCTTGCCCGGTTTGAGCAAGACTTCGAGGGATTCGTCGGGGGTTTGGGCCCAGGAAGGGCCTGCCCAGACAATTGATAAGGAAACGACGAGACATACCAATGGCGTAGTAGGTATACTTCTCAACATACCCTTCCTCCCAGCTCGAAATGTTGGCGATTGCATTAATAACGGAACCGGATCATTGTCAAGAAAAAAATGAACCTGTTTTTCAATTAGTTGTTCATTTTTTCTAGAAATGACTAGCGAGACTTGTCTAATAATGTAATATTATTGCCGAATCATCCAATTTTGAGGGAACCTCCGCCGGACGCCCCCCGGACCTCTCCAACCTCCTCGACAACCGGCTCCCAGACTCAGTTTTTTGGCCAGCGCGCTCGCGCGCCGACAACGGTGAACGCCGGATGCTTTGGGGCCCTTTACAGAACTAGGTCACGCCTTATATCCTCGCTTGACACCCGGTCCGGAATCGGCTATCGGTTATCCCCTTGATAACGCAGGGCAAACCAGCCCCCTATCGGGCCACCCTGAGGAGATCCCGACGAGCTTGGCTTGGTAGAAACTGGCGAAATATCAATGTGAAAGGGTCTCATCTTGAAGCGTGTTATCATGGCTCGTTTCGAGAATGCTCGGAGGGCTTCGCGAGCGATGGTCTGCTCGCGCCTCGGGACCGTGAGGTTTCCGGTGGGGCTGGCTATGGCTTGGGTCCTGTGCCTCTCCGGGGTGGGGCCGGTCTTGTCCGCGGACGCGCCCGTTCTGAATCAGAGGCTCAAAGCAATAATCAAGCGCCACCTGCCTCCGGATTTCAGCATTTCCATCCAGGTCGCCGACATGGAGACGGGGAGGATAGTGGCTGAGGAGGGTCCCGATTTAGCCCTTGTGCCCGCGTCCGCCCTCAAGGTTGCCACCGCTTCAGCCGCGCTGAGCAGCCTTCATCCCGATTTTACCTTTATCACCGAGGTCTTGGCGGATGGTGTCAAAGGATCTTCGGTGGGAAACATCTACCTCAGGGGAGGGGGCGATCCGTACCTGGTGAGCGAGCAGCTTTTCGCTCTTACCCGGCAGGTGGTGGATCGGGGGCTGCGGGAGGTGCGGGGCGCCATTGTGGTGGACGATTCCTATTTTCACCCGAGCCCGCCACTGGACGAGCAACAGGGCCTCACGCACCGGTCGTACCACGCGCCGTACGGCGCGCTCTCGCTCAACTTCAATTCAGTGAAGATTGTAGTGGACCCTGGGCGCAGGGCGGGCGAAGCCGCGTTTGTGAGCATTGATCCGACCAGCGAATACGCGTCGCTTAAGGCGGAAGTGCGCACAGTCCAAGGAAAGAGCCCGGCGAACCTGGTGGTCACCAAGAAGGACATAGAACGGGGCCGGGAGTTGATTCATGTAAAAGGCACGATCGGGACGAACGCGACCATGAAGGGGCATTACGTCAATGTTTCCAGACCTGCGCTCTACACAGGCGCGGTCTTCAAGGAATTCCTGCTCCGTGAGGGGGTGAGGGTCGCGGGTCAAGTGGCCCCGGGACGGGTTCCTTCAAACGCGGAGTCATTGGTCCAGTTCAGTTCGTGGCCGCTGAGCATCGTTGTGTATTGGCTCAACAAGTTCAGCAATAATTTCATGGCCGAGCAGATGGCCATGGCAATGGGCGCGCAGGTCCACGGCCCCCCGGGAACGCGGGAAAAGGGACTGCAGGTGATCCGGGATCACCTCCTGGCCATCGGTGTGAAGGAATCCTGCTTCACCTTGAGCGAAGCAAGCGGCCTCTCTCGTCGGAATCGCTTGAGCGCGTCCGCGTTGGTGCGCGTGCTCCTGAACTCCGCGCGCCAGTTCTCCTTTAACTCGGAGCTGATTGCGTCACTCGGAGTTTCGGGCGTGGACGGCACGCTGAGGGAGAAATTTACAGATAGCCCGCTGAAACGGAGGATCCGGGCGAAAACAGGGAATCTGCGCGGGGTGAACGCGCTCGCGGGGTATGGGCTCTCCCGCAAAGGGCGGACGCTGGTTTTTGCCGTGATTGTGAACAGCGCTAAGAATGGCGCCGGTTTCGTTGATTATGGCGAGAAGATCATCGGGGATATCCTGGAGGCCCAGGTAGAGCTATGGTGAATGGGCCGAAGCCTATGCCTTTCGTGATTCGTTCTAGGTTGTCGGCTATGGGAGTTGGTAGAAGGTGAGGCAGGTCCCAGAGGCTTCACTCGCGAGGTAAAGCTTACACCCTCTCGCCGACCAGCGAGTGTTTCAGCCCCTTGGTGATTTTGACGGGGATGAGTTCCCCCGGCGCCGCGCAATTGGAACCATCCAGGTTCACGATCTTGTTCGTACGCGTCCGACCGTACGGCTGCCCCGATCCTTCCTTGATTCCTTCGATGAGCGTTTCTTCGATCACGCCTTCAGAGGCCCTGTGGTAGTCCAGCGTGATTCGGTCCTGAATTGCGTGCACTTGCTTCAGCCGCGCGGCCTTTATCTCATCGGGGATTTGATCGGGGAGGTTTTGGGCCCGTGTCCCCGCGCGGGGCGAGAACTTGAAGGAGAAGATCTGGTCGTAACGAATCCGTTCCAATGCGGACAGGGTCTGTTCAAAGTCCTCGTCTGACTCTCCGGGAAAGCCCACGATCATGTCCGCGGTGATGGCCACTTTCGGGATCATTTGTCGCAGCATCTCCACTTTGGCCGTGTATTCGGCAAGGGTGTATCCACGGCCCATGGCCTTCAACACCCGATCGGAGCCGCTCTGGAGGGGCAAGTGTATGTGCTCGCATAAGGACGGCAAATCCGCCATGGCCCGGGCGAGGTCAGTTCCGAAGTCCTTGGGGTGAGACGTGGTAAATCGAATCCTGGCTAAGCCTTCGATCCGGTCCAGTTCTTGTAAGAGACGCGGGAAATTGGTCCCATTACCCAGATCGCGGCCGTACGCGTTCACGTTTTGACCCAGGAGCGTCACTTCTCGGCGCCCTTTGTTCACCAGACCGCGCACGTCCCTGATGACCTCTTCAGAAGGCCGACTCTGTTCCGGGCCTCTGGTGAAAGGCACTACGCAGTACGCGCAGAAATTGGAGCACCCCTGCATGACCGTGACGTACGACCAGACACGGCTCGGGCCCAAACCGGGCGCGTTCAAATGAAGGCTCTCCACGCGGCTCGTGAATTGCGTCGCGTCGATTCGTTCTTTGGTCTTTCTTACACGCCGGATAATGGATGGCAGTTCGGAAATCTGATGGGCGCCCACGACCGCGTCGAGATGGCCGACCTTTTTCAACAGATCCGCGCGTCTTTGCTGCGCGACGCATCCCGCGACCACCGTGATCATGAGAGGATTCTTCTTCTTGAGCGGTTTGAGTTTCCCCAGAGCGCTGTAAACCTTGTGTTCCGCCTTCTCCCTGATCGAGCATGTGTTGATTAACACAACGTCCGCGGCCTCAGGCGTGGGGACGGGAGTCAACCCCATCCGTTTCAGCGCCGCTGCCATTTTCTCGGAATCGTGTTCATTCATCTGGCAGCCGTAAGTCTCTATGTAGAAATTTCCGTTCGACACCCTTTGAAACCTTCAAACAATTCTTTTGGTCCGCGCCTAGAGCAGTTTGTCAACCTCGGCCATGAGTTCCCGCACGGCGGCCACTGACTTCGCGAACGCGGCCTTTTCCTCCGCGATGAGTTCCACCTCGATCACCTTCTCGACGCCGCCGGCTCCCAGGATTGCCGGAACGCCCACGAAGATCCCTTTTTCACCATACTCGCCGTCCAGGTGCGCGGCTACGGGGAGCAGTCTCTTCTTGTCCAGGAGGATCGATTTGGCCATTTGCACCGCGGAGGCCGCCGGCGCGGAGAACGCGCTGCCGGTCTTGAGTAGGCCCACGATTTCCGCGCCGCCGTCTCGAGTTCTTTGCACGATCTCTTCGAGTCTGGGGCCGGGAATAAAATGCGATACGGGGATGCCTCCCACAAAACAGTATCGAGTGAGTGGCACCATGGTATCGCCGTGTCCGCCCAGGACCAGCGCGTGGACATCTTCCACCGAGATTTGGATTTCGTCCGCGATGAAGGTTCTAAAGCGGGCTGTGTCCAGCACCCCGGCCATACCCATGATCCGCTTCGGGGGGAACCCCGATTTCTTCCATGCGGTATAGACCATAGCGTCCAGAGGATTGGATATGATGATCATGATCGAGTCGGGAGATAACTTGGCGGCTTTTTGGGCCACTTCACCCACTATCTTCACGTTGGTGTTCAGGAGGTCGGACCGGCTCATTCCCGGTTTGCGGGGAATCCCCGCAGTGATGATGATGATGTCGCTGCCTGCGGTCGCGTCATACTCATTTGCTCCGGTCACCCTCGTATCCACACCAAGCACGGGCGTGGCTTGGAACATGTCCAGTCCCTTACCTTGCGGGACTCCCTCCAGTATATCCACAAGCGCCACATCGCCCAGTTCCTGGGCTGAAGCGTACGCGACGACGGACGCTCCGACGTTTCCCGCCCCGACCACGGTGATCTTCTTTCTGGCCATCACTCCCTCCTCCATTGCATCTCAGAGATCCTGAGGAACTTGCCCTCAAATCGCCGGCCGGAAACTCAGACTTCGCCTCGTGACCGCGAGTCCATGTCCGACGAGCGGAAAGCTGCTTCTATTGAGTTCACACATACCATTTCGGCGACTGAAAAAGAACCGAGTCGGTCTCGGTCCCAATTGAAAAAAAGAGCCCGACTGTAAAGCCGGGCTTGAATTGGGGTGTCGTCGAAGGAGGCGGGAGTTACCGAAATTGCTCCGTGTTCACCATACCTTCAGCCAGACATTCAACCTTTGGAAGGAGTTAGCCCCCTGCCGGAGCCGGTTCCTCCGGTCTCAATCGAGGACACCCTTCCCCCTTTCACACCCTTTCCCTGTTGAACGATCGGCGCACAAAGGGCCGTCGAAACAAGTGTCATCGCACGTATCAGAAAATCACGCCTATGGATCCAATGAGCCCGTTCAGAGCTGTTTTATCCGTATAAGCGGGATCGCCGCGGTCCAAGGAAATCCATCGCCAGCCGGCCTCGAGATAGCCCCAGCGCCCGCAATTGAACGGGACCGATATCCTTCCTGTGCCCTGACCATCCCAGCCGAAGTATCCTTCGAGGAACTGGAGCGAGAACTTACAGTGGATTGATGCGACTCCTCCACCGCCCAGGCTGCTCACGATCTTCTCCAGACTTGCGCCCGCCGAGGCAAGGCCGAAGGTCCGGCTCCTCGTGCGGGTAAGGAAGAACGGCGTGCTGCTGATAGAGAGCCGGTCGTCATAGAGCCGGTATCCCGCAAAGATCGTCGAGACCGCATGCTTCTGATTGAACCAGGAATAGACCAGCTCCCAGTTATAGATGTTTCGATTCCATTTGGTGTTGATCTGGGCCCCAAACGGATAGAAGGCCCCCCCCCACCAGAACCCGAGCGGTGTTTTCACGTTGTTGATCTCGTCGTACACGATCGGCATGAAATTGAACCGGATCCCCCAGTTGCACCTGATCTGATACAGGCCCTCGTACTCCGCGATATAGTTGTACGTGCCCAGACCCAGATCCCGATTCAGGTCCAGCTCTGTCCCCGGAACCCCCACACCCGGCACGGTGCCGAACACTTCGGTGGTTCCGTCAAGCTTCGCGTACCACAATCGAGCGGCGAAATGGAACTGTTTGGCGTTGGGACGGGGCAGATACGCATTGCACGACAGCCGGCTAAAGGGAAAGCCGGGAATGGTGAAAAGCCCCGCCAGCGACCCAAAGGGGCTCGCCGCAGGCCTAGCGTAACCGAGAGCAGGGGGACAAGGAGCATGCTGCCCTGGGGGATAGGCAGGCATCGGGACCCAAGACGGCGGAGTGTGAGTTCGAGGAGCTGATCGAGCGTACCGAGAAGCCTGGGTTCGGTCGTGTCGAGTCGGAGCTGTTTGCTTGTACGAGCCCTTTCTTTGCGAGGCTACCGGGTCCAGCGCGGTATCGGCGGAAAGGGCATCCGCCTGCACCCCCGGACTTGCCGTCACTCGAACGGCATTATAGCCCCACGCAGCGCCAACCGAGACGAACATTCCGACAAGAGCTAGACAAACCAATACCTTAAAGGGCTTAGTTATCACCATACCTCCCTCCTCAACTGAATGTCCTGGCCGCACTTCATTATTCACTAGCAAAATTCTGTCAAGTAATTTCTGAGAAATGGTTGAAAAAAAATTATAATAGGTCTTCAACGCCTTGCAATAACACTGCTTATAGCCTGATATAGCCTGGAATCCGTCCCCCCCGCGCCTGCGCGCTCCACACCGCATGCTTTTTCGCCTTTCAGCGCCACCGATCCCCAGAGCAGGAGGCGTCTTGACGTCCGATCACCCTGCGCTTAAGATGCGATGCTATCAGCGGGAATAACCCCACAAGTCTCCTCCCGAGACGCGATCGGTATTCCATGGACACCAACCCGGACCCTCGCGGACCCCGCCGCGCGATATTTCTCGACCGTGACGGGGTGATAAACGTCAAGCTCGGCGAGAACCGGTACGTGGCCCGCGTGCCGGAGTTTGAGTTCCTTCCCGGAGTCATCGAAGCGCTCACCATATTGCGGGAATTGGGGTTTTTTCTGGTGGTGGTGACGAATCAACGGGGGATCGCCAAGGGGCTCATGACCACGGAAGATCTAAACGAGGTGCACAACCACATGGCCGCGGCCCTTGGCGAGGAGGGCGTGGGTTTGGACGCGATCTACTATTGCCCGCACGAGGCGGATGAGAATTGCCCATGTAGGAAACCCAGCCCCGGGATGATCCTGGACGCGGCCAGAGACCTTGTGCTCGATCTTTCCGCATCGTACATGGTCGGCGATTCCCCTTCCGACACGGCCGCGGGCCGGAACGCGGGAACCCGCACGGTGCGTATTGGAAGCGACTGTGATGACCAAGCCGATCTGGCCTTCCCCACCCTGTTGGATTTCGCGCGGTTCTTAGGAAAGGAGCGCCATGAAAGGGACAAGGAGCGTGCCGAGAAGTAACCGAGGCAGGGAGCGCAACTGATGGAGCCCGGGCCGAAAGAGACTCAACCGCTGATCGATACCAATGCGCGGCTATCCCTAGACGATAGATTTCAGTTCGACTGCGGTCCTCACGTGCCCTGTTTTACCGAATGCTGCCGGAAACTCCAGCTCGTGTTGACTCCGTATGATGCCCTCCGACTCCGAAAACGCCTCCACATGGCCTCTGATCGGTTTCTGGACGAACTTACGATTCTCCGCCGGAGAACCTCTCACGGTTTCCCCGAGGTCATGCTACGCATGGATCCGGATTCCGGCAAGCGATGTCCATTTGTCACAGAGGCGGGCTGCTCGGTTTACGAGGATCGTCCCGGCGCGTGCAGGATCTATCCCATCGGTCGAGCCTCAACAAAGCATCCCATCTTAGACACGCGCGAAGAGTTTTACTTCACGGTGAAGGAAGACCACTGTCGCGGATTCGAACAGCGACGGGAGTGGACCGTCCGCGAATGGATCTCGGATCAGGGTGTTGAGGAATACAACAGACTCAACGACCTTCTGATGGAACTCTACGTGCTGGGGAGTCGTCGCCGCCGCGCCGAATTGACGCCTCAACATGTGCAGATGTTCATGATGGCGCTCTATAACGGGGAACGATTCCGAGAATTTGTGCTGAAAAGCGGCTTTCTGCGAAGATTTGACGTGGACCCCGATCTGGTGGAACGATTCGATTCGGACGATATCGACCTGCTCGAGTTTGCATTCCAATGGCTCAAATTCGCTCTGTTCCAGGAACCGACCCTCTCAATACGCGAACCGGTGAAGAATCCGTGAAAGCCGGTGCCGGCAGCCTCATTGCGCGGAGCGTGTCGGCGCTCGCTTTATGGTCGCTTCTTCTCCTTGAGTTTTTTATCCACCTTGCAGTAAACGCCGTTCCCTTCCAATGCCGCGTCAAAACACTGATTGCACGAGATGCACGTGGCCTTTTTCAGATCTCCCGCTTCCCACCGTCGAATGAGGTGGGGCTCCCGAATGAACGGCCTGCACATGGCCGCGTAGTCGGCCTTACCTTCGTCGAGAATACGTGAGATCACTTTCGGAGATCGTATCCCTCCCACAGTGATAATGGGAACGGACACCATTTCTTTGAAACGGGCGGCCAAATCCGCCAGGTACGCCTCATCCTCTTGACGCCGGATTTTGAGGCGAGACGGAATCATGCCGTTTTCCGATGCTCGGCTTCCCCCACTGACTTCGATCGCGTCGATGCCTTCGGCGGATAGACGACGCCCCACGTAAAGGGATTCCTCGGGGGTCAGCCCTCCTTGCGCAAAGTCGTTCCCGCTGAGCTTTATGAGAACGGGAAAATCCTTTCCCACCACGGCCCTCACGGCCTCCAGGACCTCTCCGAGGAAGCGATAACGGCTCCGGATGTCGCCTCCGTAACGGTCGCCTCGCCTATTTGCCGCGCCGGAAAGGAACTGGTTGATGCCGTAGCCGTGCGCGCCGTGGAGCTGCACTCCGTCGAAGCCGGCCTTCTTGGAACGTTCGGCGGCCGCGGCATACGCCTGAACGAGCTGGGAGATCTCGCCCGGACTCATTTCCTTGGGGGTCCTTCCGGACAGTGGGTCGGTCACCGCGGAAGGTCCCCACACATCTCCTTCCTTGGGGAACAAATCGGGATTTGCCTTCGCGCCTGTGTGAGCAATCTGGGCCACCACCCGGCAGTCTTCTGAGTGAACCGCGTCACACAAACGGCGCAGACCTTCAATCTGAGCGTCATCGTAGTTGCCGACCTGGTATCGCATGGCCACCCCGTTCGGCATTACGTACTGGAACCCTGTCACAATGAGTCCCATTCCTCCCGCAGCCAACTCGCGGTAGAACTCGACTCCGCGATCGGTGACGAACCCTTCCCGATCTCCCACACCGGACCATGTGGCGCTTCGGACCGATCTGTTCCGGAGTTCCAGAGACTTTATCGCGGTCTTTTCAAAGAGCTTGGGCATTTCCATGCGCTCCTCTTTCCGCGGCGCGCGGTTCGGCCTCTAACGTCACGACTTCTTGTACAGCTTTTTCAGGCGATTGATATGGCCGCGGCCGAGTCCTTTCACTTCGCATTCCAGTTCGAAATATCTGCGGATCTTGTCGTCGTCCAGGATGCCGAAACAGTCGATAACGGCCAGCGGCCCGCCCGCGGCTTCCACCACCTGATCCGGCGCCAGATCGAGGAACTGGTGATGTTTCACCGCGAATATAACCACGTCCGCGTCTCGGAGCGCGCTGTTCAGGTCGGGTTCTATGCGCAACGATTTGAGCTTGCTCTGGTGGCGGAAGAAACGGGCGCGGCTCTTCCCCGGCGCCGGATACGAGTCCTGCGCTTCGAATTCCCACCAATTGTCCACATAGGGATCGTGGACGCTCACATCCGCGCCCATGTCCACTAGGCGGCGCACGATAAGCTCCGAGCCGCTGTACCTTGTGTCTCCCACATCTTCCCTGTACGCCGCGCCAAGGAGCGCCACCTTGGACGCTGCGATGTATCGCCCCATGTTTCGCAGCGCGTCCCTGGCGAGTTCCGGGACGTGCAGCGCCCTGGTGTCATTGATATTGATAGCTTGAGGCGTGATCTGAAACAGGTCGTCCTCGAAACCCATGAGATGCTTGTACGCCCAGACTGCCAGAGCGCCGTCTTTGGGAAGGCAGTACCCGCCGATTCCCGGTCCGGGAAATATGATGTTGGAGTGGGTGGGTCGCACCTTGATGCAGTTGATCACCTTGATGAGGTCCACTCCGTTTCGTTCCGCGAAAAGACTCCACTCGTTGAGGAACGCGAGGGTGGTGGCGCGGTAGCTGTTTTCCACGATTTTCGCGGTCTCCGACTCTATGGGCCGATCGAGCACGGTGAGGGGGAAATGCTCCACATCAATGATCTCAGAGAGGAACTTCACCACTCGCTCACGGGATTGAGGATCGATTCCACTGCAAACCCGCCAGAATTTGCGAATGGAGTCCACGTACTGACGGCCCGGCATGACCCGCTCGAAGCTGTGCGCCAGCACGGGCTCGCTCTCAATGCCTCGCTTGCGGAAAGCCTTCTTAATCAGGGGGTACGCGACCTGTTCCGTGGTTCCCGGAGGGACCGTCGTTTCGATGAGCACCAGCGCGTGCGGCTGAATGGTATCGCCGATGATTTCCAGGGCCTTTTCCAGATCCCTCATCTGCACGTAGCCCTTGCTCGCGTCGTTGATGCTCTCCTTGATGAAGTCGCACTGCACGTCCACAACCACCACATCGGCAAGGCTGAGTGATTCGTACGTAAATGAGGCGGTGAGGTTTTTCTTCTCGTTCACGCATCGATGGATGATCCTGGGAACTTCAGGATCTTCCGACTTCATGGGCGCCACGCCTCGGTTGAGCAGAGGGATCTTCCAGAAGCTTCGGACACTGGGGCGTTGCATGCCGATCACGAACTTCAGCGGGTTTCCCGCCGCGTCGGTTGCGTCCGCGATTACCGCCGCCATTACAGCGCCCACAAAGCCGACCCCGACCACCGCCACGATCTCGCGGCCGAGATTTCGCTGTTCCTGGGCGAGCTTTTCCAGGCGTTGGAATTCCGCCCGGTAATCCGCTTCGGTCGGCAGAGGGAAGAGTTCGCCTTCGGGACTGACAGAGTATTCTTGTGTCATGCTGCGGCCTCTACGTTGAGTTCATGATGGAATCGTATACAAGATCTCGGCGTTAGGGCCAACGGCGCGTTCATGCGGCCGAAACCGAATTTTTAAGCATAGAACGAGAGAGCCTTGTCGTCAAGAGCGAAAGCCGTTGAAGAGCCTCAACCCCTGTGTTAGAAGAGAGCGATTGCAGCGCTCGCTCAGGCGGGCGGAGGAGCCATGGAAAAAAGGTACAATCCGGAAGCGGTCGAAAGAAAGTGGCAGGAATTCTGGGAGCGAGAAAAGCTCTTTAAGGTCGAGGTGGATCGTTCGCTCCAGAAATATTACGTGCTGGAAATGTTCCCCTATCCCTCGGGCAGCCTTCATATGGGCCATGTGCGCAACTATTGCATCGGCGACGTGGTCGCTCGCTTCAAAATGATGAGGGGTTACAACGTGATCCATCCCATGGGCTGGGACGCCTTCGGTATGCCGGCGGAGAACGCTGCGATCAAACATGGGGTGCATCCGGCGGTGTGGACCATGCGGAACATCCGAGAGATGCGCCGTCAGCTCAAACGTCTGGGTTATTCCTACGATTGGGACCGCGAGCTCGCGACGTGCCATCCCGAGTATTACCGTTGGGAGCAGTGGCTATTCCTCAGAATGATGGAAAAGGGACTCGTCTACAGAAAGAAGTCCATTGTCAACTATTGTGAGCCGTGCCGGACCGTGCTCGCTAATGAACAGGTTGAAGCCGGCGCGTGCTGGCGGTGTGGCACATCGGTGGTGCAGCGCGAACAGGAGGGCTGGTTTTTCAAGATCACCCAGTACGCTCAAGAACTCCTGGACTGGTGCGATAAACTCACAGGCTGGCCCGAACGGGTCCTTACCATGCAGCGCAATTGGATCGGTCGCAGCGAGGGGGCTCGTATTCTCTTCCCCCTGGGAAACGGTGATTCCGCAATCGAGGTCTTCACTACCCGACCCGATACGCTGTACGGCGCGACTTTCATGAGCCTGGCGCCGGAACATCCGCTCTGCCTTGAGCTTTCACGGGGCACGTCCCAAGAAGAGAGTGTGCGGGACTTCGTCAATCGAGTGCTGACACAAGATTGGGACGCGCGAACCGGCGAAGAGGCCGAGAAGGAGGGGGTATTTACCGGAGCGTACTGCGTTAATCCGCTCACCGGCCGCAAAATGCCCATCTGGGTTGCGAATTTCGTTTTGTACGATTACGGGACAGGCGCGGTCATGGCAGTCCCTGCCCACGACCAGCGAGATTTCGAATTTGCCAAGAAGTACGGACTGGACATCGTGGTGGTCATTCAGCCCGATGGAGAGAAACTTAGCCCCGAAACCATGACCGAAGCATACGTGGAGCAAGGCATACTGGTCAATTCCGGCGAATTCGACGGCACGGGCAACGCCGAGGCCATGAAGGCCATCTCGGAGAAGCTCGCGGCGGAGCGCAAAGGGGGACCCACCGTGAACTACCGTATCCGGGACTGGGGTATATCCAGGCAAAGATATTGGGGCGCTCCTATTCCCATCGTGCACTGTCCGGACTGTGGAGCGGTCCCGACGCCGGATGAAGACTTGCCGGTTGTTCTTCCCACTGACATCGAGTTTCCCCAAAGCGGGCGGTCGCCGCTGCCGGATCTGGATTGGTGGGTGAACGTTCCCTGTCCGCGGTGTAAGAAACCTGCCCGTCGAGAAACCGACACTATGGACACCTTTGTGGAATCCTCCTGGTACTTCGACCGGTACGCGTGCCCCCGGTACGACAAAGGTATCATCGACAAGGAAGCGGTCGGATATTGGTTGCCGGTGGATCAGTACATCGGTGGGATCGAGCACGCGATCCTGCATCTGCTCTACTCTCGATTCTTCACGAAGGTCCTGCGGGACTTGAAGATTAAAGAGAGCGACGAGCCGTTCACCAATCTGCTCACCCAAGGCATGGTCATCAAGGACGGCGCGAAGATGTCTAAATCCAAAGGGAATGTGGTGGATCCCGAGGAGCTTGTGGGTCGTTACGGCGCCGACACGGTGAGGCTTTTCTGCCTCTTTGCTTCTCCGCCGGAGCGCGACCTGGATTGGACTGCCGAAGGCGTCGAAGGCGCGTATCGCTTCCTCAATCGGGTCTGGAACCTCGTTCAGCAGCACAAAGATCGCAAAATTGCGCCAGATGAAGGTTCATATTCCGAGCGAGCGCGCGCGATCAGGCGTGTCACCCACAGAACCATCAAGAGAGTCTCGGAAGATATCGAAAACCGCTTCCATTTCAACACCGCCATTGCAGCGGTCATGGAAATGACCAATGAATTGATGAAGGTCACCTCCCAAGAAGCCGACCAGGCCCCGGACGTAGCCGAGGCTCTGATGGAGGCCCTGCGGATCGTGGCCGCGCTGCTCTCACCCTTTGTGCCTCACATCGCGGAAGAACTCTGGGAAGCCCTCGGCGGAGACCCGGGCATGGTTCGGATCCCCTGGCCCGTCTTTGATCCGGCCTTTCTTACAGAGGACGAGATCCTCATCGTGGTTCAGGTCAACGGCAAGAAAAGGGGCGAGATCAGGGCGCCGGTGGACGCCGCGGAGGACCTGGTGAGAGAGACCGCCTTGGCCGAGCCGAATGTCCGGAAATACGTCGAAGGAAAGACTTTGCGCAAGGCCGTGTACGTGCCGGGAAGGATCTTGAATCTGGTTGTGGGCTAGAGTGTGGGCCGTTTTGGCGCAAGGGCAAACCGGAGTTCCGAATGCGATTTCAGCGCCACGGGCTGGCATTACAAAGACGCGCGGTCACCGGGGCCGAGGTCAAGGAAGGACGTTTCCGGCGTGGGGAACGTTAGGTGATCCAAGGTAAGAATCGAACCGGCGCCAAACCTCGGCGGGACGCGAGGCAAAAGCTCCTCTATTCCGTGTTGGTCGGCCTTCTGGCGCTGGGAGGCTGTGGCTATCGATTCAGCGGCGCTCCCGACGACTCCCCCTTCCCTCGCGAGATTCGGACCATCGAAGTGAGGAGCGCACTCAATAAGACAACCATTACCGGAATAGAGACCGAACTGACAAACGATCTCCGCACGGAATTTGCCGTGGGAACCAGGCTCAAACCCGTTCGGAGCGGCGGAAACGCCGTTCTGAACACCGTGATCACTTCATACGAAGACACCCCGGCCGCGTACACCGCAGACGGGAAAGAACTTACCCGCAACGGAACCCTTCATATCGCGTGCAGCCTGGAGCGCGCGGACAACAAGAAAGTCCTCTGGGAAAAGACCCTTTCGTCATCTTTGACATACCTGGTTTCCGACACGGTCGCGGGCACCTTGACCAACAGGCGCAAAGCCATATCCGAAATGATCCGCGACCTTATCATACATATGCAGCGGTCCTTGTACGAGAATTTCTAGCGCGGCGGCAACCTTGACATGAGGCTCGGAAGCTGCTAAACAACAAAGTTTACGTATGCAAAGAGGTGTCTCATGAAGACCTGGACCCCGCGCGAAGGGGAAGTGGATCGAAAATGGCTGCTCATAGACGCTAAAGATATGGTTCTCGGCCGCGTCGCCTCCGAAACCGCGCGGTTGCTTAGGGGCAAACATAAGCCCCAGTTTGCAACGCACATGGATTCCGGGGATTTCGTCGTGGTCATCAACGCGGCCAAAGTGCGTCTCACAGGAAAGAAGCTCCAGCAGAAGACCTACTACCGGCACAGCTTCTACCCCGGGGGACTCAAATCCACCAAGGCTGAAAAAATGATCAAGGACAAGCCGGAACGCATGTTCTGGCTGGCCGTCAGGGGAATGCTCCCCAAGAACTCCCTCGGTCGCGCCCAACTGAAAAAGCTCAAGGTTTACTCGGGCGACCAGCACCCCCATGAGGCCCAACAGCCTCAAGTTCATCGGTTCTAATCCTGGAGAGCGGAATGGAACAGCAATATTTCTACGCGACCGGAAAGAGAAAAAGCGCCATAGCGCGGGTGAGGCTGAAGCCGGGAAACGGCAAGATAGTTGTGAATGGGCGTCCCGTAGACGAGTACTTCGGCCGCCAGACCTCCCGCATGATCATCCTTCAACCCTTTGAGCTCACGCAGACCGCCGGTCGCTTCGATGCGTCAGTAACGGTGCGTGGCGGAGGCCTTTCGGGACAGGCAGGGGCCTTGAAGCACGGTATCAGCAAAGCTCTGCTGGAAATCGATCCGTCCTATCGCTCGGTCCTGAAATCCGCGGGCTTTCTCACCAGAGACGCGAGAGTTAAGGAACGTAAGAAGTACGGAAAGCGCGGAGCACGGGCCAGCTTCCAGTTCTCCAAACGTTAATCCTTTCTCGAATCAGTTACCCCGTCGCAAAACATTTCTTCGGATAGCCCCTTTACTCCCCGGAAACGAGGAGAAAGGGGCAATCTCGTCCGCCTCACGAAAGCCTTATTCCGCTGGAACAACGCCAGCCTGACACTGTTCAAGCTTTCGGAATTCTTGCATAACCGCTTCGGTTGTGGGGCCGGCCAGGCCATGCAGGATTACGTCCATGAGCCGGTCGTAGGGGGTTTCGGAAAGGTTGATCAGAATGAGCCGCGCGCCGCTGCGTTTGGCTTCTATCGGCAACATGGACGCGGGCTGCACTACCAGGGAGGAGCCAATGATGAGGAAAAGGTCGCAATTTCGAGCATGTAAGAACGACTGTTCCAGCACTTCCGCAGGCAATGTCTGACCGAACGCGATGGTGGCGCATTTGAGCGGACCACCGCAGTGCTCGCAGTATGGGACCTCGATCCTTTCCGCTTCCATCTTCCCGGTGATCTCATCCCGGTCCCAGCGGCGATGGCAATCGAGGCACGTGACTTCCTTGACCGTGCCGTGTAGCTCGAAGGTCTTCTCTCGCGAGCTGCCTGCTTTCTGGTGCAGTCCGTCTATATTTTGGGTTATCAGGGCTGCAAGTTTGCCTGTCTTCTCGATCTCAACGACCGCGCGGTGGGCTGCATTTGGTTCCGCGTCCCGCATCGCAGGGTATCGGGCCCGATCGTATTCCCAATAGAGCTTCCGGTACTTCTCGTGGGAGCGAAACTTCTGGTATGTCAGATCGTCTTGGTTGTACCGCGACCAGATGCCTCCCGGAGATCGGAAGTCGGGAATGCCGGATTCGGTGGAGATTCCCGCGCCGGTAAAGACCACGACCCTCTGGGCTTCGTGGAGCGCACGCGCCGCGGTGAGAATATCTTCCTCCCTCATCCCTCTCTCCGATCTCGACAACGACTTCTCAAAGATTTCCCGCCACGGAAACCTTCTATCGCTTTGTCTTAATATCCTGTTTTCGCTGTCTTATTTTGCAGTCTGAATCGCGCATTTCTTGCTTCAGCTTGATAATTCCGTCGAGCATCTCGCAGAGCCTGTCGAAGGAGATCTCCCCCGAAGCTCTAACTTGGCCTGAAGCGTATTCGTGGTACTCGGTCCGGAGACGGCTGAGTTCCTTTTGCATGGCCGCGCAGCTCTTCTTCTCTGTGGCGTGCGCGGAGACCGCCATGAGGAGCAGCGCGATGACGACGAATGGCTTTGCCATCAATCCGGCCGACCTCCTTTTCCCGGTGGCCGGCACTATAGCATTAAGTCCCGACTATAGTCTTTGCCAAAAGTAAGCTGGGTGGTGAAGAGCAATCTCCTTAGCAGTTGCCGCAATGTTTGGTCTCGTGCGCCGCTCGCGCTCTGAGAACACCGGTAAGGGCCGGCGTCCCTGGGGGCCCGATCTACTCGATTTGTTTGGAAGATGCGCCAGCGCCTACCAATACCCGACGGGCGCCCTTTCGCAATCGGACATTATCAGTGGCATTTGCGATAGTGCAGGGAGCCGGCCAACTTCCTGCCTACCGCCCTTACGCAGGTGATTCAATCAGCAGGCCCTGATCCGGTGTTCCTATCTGCTGAGCAACTTCCGCCAGGTGGAAAGTCCCTGGAATCGAAGGTTTGCAGGATCAACTTCTTCCGGTCGAGGGGGAACCCTGACCTTCCACATTCCCACGAGGACGAAAGGGGCCCAGTAATAGGGATGGCTGGTGGCTTTGTCTTTGAGCAGCTTTAGCTTGGCCTGTCGGAGACCCTCGGCCTTAGAGCCTTCTTTGAGCCCTTTGTACATCTCGATAAAGAGATTGGCAGTGCTCTCGTCATTTGCCTGCCACATGCTCAGAATCGCCGAATCCGCGCCGGCGAAGAGGAATGCTCGCGCCAGACCTTCCAATCCGTTATTGATGACCGCCTCCTGATCCGTGGGAGAGAGACAGGAGGAGAGCACAACCAGGTCCGCGTTGAGCTTGAGGCCAAAGACTTCGCCAAGCTGGAGAAAACCGTCGTTGTCCTTGTCACCATACAGAGAAAATACGATGGCAGGCTGCTGCCAGAATTTGCTCAGGCCACTGAGGAGCACTCCGTGTGTAGCCAGATGCACGTACCGATACCGCCCGAGATCCGCCTTCTTGAAGAGGCTTTCCGTAGCGTCAGCTCCCAGGTAGACCTGAACCGGCCCCCCCATGAGTCGTGCGATCTCGGAGATTTCTTTGCGCGCGCCGGGCAACGGCCGTAAGTTGCTGTTCCGGGCCGCCTCGGATCTGACGCTGAATGCGGCCAAAAGTCTGTCCGCGCCGCTATTCAATTCCTTTTTGTGCTCCGGATCTTGATATACAGCGTCCCCAAAGGCAACTAGGCTCCATCCCGGGTCCCTGCCCCGCTGCCTCGTGCGGAGCCACGACAGAACCGACGCTGATGGCGCATAGCAGAACCCGTACTTTTCCAGGAGGTAACTCGGCTGGTCTGTGGGTGACCAGAAGCGTTTCCCTGCGTGCTCTTTGGATGACACGAGCATTTCAAAGGGGAGCGACGCCAGCGCCCCGTGGGGAATTATGGTTACGGTCTTCTTTGTCGCCAAAAAATACTCCACCGGACGTATCAGTCGATCATAGAGCCTGTAGGCCACGGAGACGTCCCAGTTCGCCTGGGTATCGGACCTGTGAAGAGGTTTGATGAGCGCGCCGACGTCACGTTCCAGGTCTTTCTCGGAATAATCCACGGAAAAGGTGTGAAACCGAGTCTTGTCCATTGCGAAGATGTACGTGTTACTCCGGGTCACCATGAATGCTATTACGGCTTCGTGAGGATCTATGGTTTCTTTCTGGAGCTGATGGACGGAAACGGGCTTCGGATAACGTAAACCGGCATAGGCAGGGAACTCTTTGGTAAAACGGTCTTTGAGTTCTCTGAATGCTTTTTCTTTTCCCCTCCGCTCCTCAAGGAGTTTGTCGATCTGTCCCTGATCGGGACTCGCTGCGGAGAGTTCCGTCACCAGCTTACTGTCAAGTGTCCGGAGGGTCAGTCGTAGGCTCTTTTCCCTGATCAACAGCTCGTGAGGCAAGTCCGAGAAGCTCTCTACATTGATGCGAGAGAGTGTGTTTTCGAAGGACGCAGCCTTGAGCCGTTCCGCAATTCTCAGGGCCTGGTTGTCGTAAGCGCCTTCGGGATCTTTGCGCGCGAGCTGCATCAGAACCTTCAGCGTCGTCTCGAACAACGCCCGTTTGCCGCCAAAAATGAAGTTGTCCTCTTCCGACTCCTCAGCGATGTCCGCCTCCGTGGATTCGAGGATGGTTATGGCTTTGCGGTACGATTCAAGGGCTTCGCCGTACCGCTTCTTGCTCTGGAGGGCTCGGCCCATAATAAAATATGCTTTCCAGAGCATCCCCCGGTCTTCCCCGCACTGGGATATTTCCAGCGCTTCTTTGAGGTGCTCCACAGCCTCCTCAAAACTGCCGAGAATGGAGGTCACCAGCGCGATCTGGAGCAAGTTCTCGTTTACGCCTCGTTTGTCCCCTATCTTGGAGCGCTTTTCCTTCGCTTCCTTGTAATACTCCAGCGCGACCCGCGGCCGTCCGAGCATCTGGTTGAGTGTGCCGACGCGGGTGAGCACCCGGGTTTCCTCTCTTGCGTCCAGGGTCTTCTTGGTGATGGCAAGCGCCTCCATCTGCCGCTTGAGAGCCTGTTCAGGGTCTCCCAGCTTGCTGAGGATGTCCCCGAGCTGGATCAGTTCACTCTGCTGCATATGGGGATTGCGAATCTCCGAATGAACTCTCAGGGCATCTTCGAAGAATTCCTGGGCCTTCGTATATTCTTCCAGTTGGTAGTAAACGCTTCCGATCCGATGATAAACTCGTCCGAGCGTGCTGTTGGTCCCCGCGACCTGAGCCATTGCCAGAGATTTCTGATAATGCTCCAGGGCCTGTTCATAGTCCTTGAAGCCTTCATGGATCTCACCTAGGTGAAAATCAAGGTCACGAGCAAGGGACGCGGGAAGACCAAGCTCGGTGCGCAGTTCCGTGGCCCTGCGGAGATTCGTGAGGGCGTTTTCGTAATCACCCATCTTAGCCTGGGTAATGCCCAGTTCACCCAGAGCCCACAGTTCACCCTTCCGATCTCCCTGGGCCTTCATGATCTCCAAGGTCTGCACGAGCATGGAGAGCGCCTGATCGTATTGACCCGCTTCCTGGAGCACCGTGGCCATCTTCAGTCTGACCGCGGACACCGAGCGGGAGTCGTCAATCTCCTGGGAGAGCTTGAGGGCTTTTTTCAACAATTCCATTGCCTTTGCAGTGTTCCGCTTAGCCCGTTCCAGCATTGCCAGTTCCGAAAGGATGGCCACGTCGCCTCTGGGATTACTGATCCGCCTGTTGACCTTCCATGCTTCTTCCAAACAGGAAGCCGCGCTCTGCAACTCTCCCTTGCCAAGATGGACGCGTCCCATGCCGGTAAGGTCCGTGGCCACGCCTCGCAGATCCTGGATCTCGCGGTGCCGCGCAAGCGCGCTGGAGAGCTTGTCCAGGGCCTCGGACTGAGATCCACGGGCCGCAAGGACATTCCCAAGATTGGTTAGGATGTCGGCCTCGCCTTTCTTGTCGGAGAGTTCACGATAGACTTGTAGCGCTTGCTCCAGGTTTCGCACCGATTCGGGAATGCTATTCTTGTGTTTGAGGATGTTGCCGATATTGGTCAGGTTCGCCGCGTATCCCCTTCGATCCTGAATACCCTGGAGAAGATCTTGCGCTTCGCCGAAGAATTTTAGAGCCTGCTCGTAATCACCCGCGTTCTTGTGGTGGATTCCAAACGCCGTCAGCGCCTTGCCTTCCCCCAGTCTGTCCCATGTGGCCCGATAAGCCCGAAGAGCTTGCTCGAACATGGCAAGAGCCTTTTGACGTTCCCCGCGCAGTTCCAGCGCCTGTCCGATCACGAGGTCGCAATCGGCCGCGCCGCGCGTGTCGTCTATCTCCTCGAAGAGCTTCCGAGCCGACTCTGCAGCCTTGAGCACCGGTTCTGACGCGTCCCTGGCAAGCCGGAAACGAGCTACGGCAAGCCGCACCCGAGCCCTGGTTCTGCGGTTCACGTTTGATGAGGAGTCCTGTGCAGCCTCTTTGAGGAGCTTCCACGCGAAATCCACGTCCCCCATGATTGCGTGTATATCCGCGACGAGAATGCGCGATTCGATCATTTGAGTCGCGTCGTTGATCTTCTTGGCAAGGGCAAGGGCCTCTTGGGCATACTCCAGGGCTTTTTGGGCATAGCCCTGCTGGAAATAGACCTCGCCGATCAAAAGGATCGCCGCGCACTCGCCACCGGGATCCGAGAGCGCCCGGAAGTCGTTCAATGCGCTGCCCGCCAGTCTCAGGCCCGCGCTGAAACGCGCGCGCGCCTCCTCGATCCTGGCCAAGGCGAGCAAGGCGCGAGCGGCCATGATGCGATCCCCGGCCTGGTTGTAGAAATTGAGCGCGGCGGAAACGCTTTTGAACGCCGCTGCCATGTCCCCTCGGTTGAAAGCGACTTGTCCGTTCACCAGGAGGGGAAGCGCGTCGAAATCGCTCTCTGTCTCGCCGCTGAGAAAGGATTGCCCTTCCTTCACCTCGTCCTGCGCTGCTTTGAGATCGCTGGTGAGCTGGCTCACGTACGCAAGTCTGAACAGGGTTTCTCCCAGCTCCTTGCGCCGGTTCAACCTGCGGTAAACGGCCTCAGCCTTCTGATAGCTCGCTCTCCCATTCTGGTAATCAGATCGGGAGACCTTCATGTCTCCTATCAGAACGTGAATGCGCGCGGCCTCCTTCTCATTGCCCTTCTTCACATAGAACGCGATCAAACGATTGTACTCGCCGACAGCTTCGGCAAAGTGATTCAGCCGCAAATGGCATGTGGCCATGTCCTGGTGCAGACGCGGACGCTCGGCGTCCTCGGACTCCGGCAAAAGCTTCAGGGCTTCCTGAAAGGCTTCCATCGCCGGCTGGTAGCGACTTTGCCCGATCAGGATGCGGCCCATGAGCAGATGGTCCAGGCTCCTGGCCCGCGCGTTCTTCTGCGTCTGGTTTATCTGAATCGAGCGCTGGAGACTCTTGAGGGCCTCCTCGTCTTGGCTAAGTTTATTGAGCGCCTGCGCCATGCCGTATAGCGCCATGGCCGCGGTTTTCTGATCACCGGCCTTCTCGCTCTTGAAGAGAGCGACCCGGAATGCCTCGAGAGACTGGGTGTATTCTTCCTTCTGAAAAAGCCCTCGAGCGCTCTTGAGCGAGTCTCCCGCGTCACTCGGGTCTGCCTGTTTGGGCTCGGGCTGTAGCGCGGGTTTTCCCGAGGATGCGGCGCTGTTCTTGTGAGAGGCGTCGGCCGGGGACGCTTCCGGCGCTTGCGGCGCCACAATCGGTGGTTTCGCGTCCCTCTCTTTCAATTCTTGGCTTGACTGAGGCGGTGGCCCCACATCCGGTTCGGCGCTCCGCGGACTGTCTATAGCGGCCAAGTTCGCTGCTCGGCCGCCGCTCAGAAGCGCATCAATACGCGCGCCGCCAAGAGGCCGCGCCTCATTCGGCTCCGCGCGGGCGAGATCCGGTATTGCCCACAAAGCTTCAAGAATCAACGCCACTAACACTGCGATCAGAAAGAAGTTCGCCGCGCTCGGCTGTTTTCCGTTTTGGTTCATCGTGCTTTCACCCTCGCTGGAAAGCGCGTTCGTCATTGTCCGGAACCGGCGCCGAGAGCCCCGCCGGCCCGGATGTGTGGACGTTTACGAGTCGGATCCCTGACGGTCCTCTTGCGAGGGCCTCGTCTCCGCGCCAAGGCTTGTACGGAGGAAGATCGCGGCACCAAGCGCGATCATCCCCAAGCACAGGAGCTGGCCCATGGTGAACCAGGTAAAGAAATAGCCCAACTGCGCGTCGGGTTCGCGTAGGAATTCCAGACAAAATCTGAACGCGCCGTACAAAACGAGAAACGCCGCGCTCAAATAGCCCGTGTGACGAACCCTGGTTCGGAGGCGCCAGAGTATCCCGAACAACACAGGGCCCTCGAGAAACGCCTCGTACAGTTGTGATGGATGCCGAGGATCGGGGCCGGCCACGGGGAAGACGACGCCCCAAGGAAGGTCCGTTACCCTTCCGTACAATTCACCGTTGATGAAGTTCCCAATCCGCCCGAACATGAGACCTATGGGCGCGGCCACGGCCGCGATATCCGTGAGGGCAAGGAACGGGGCCTTCCACCGTCGCATGAAGAGGAATCCCGCGACGATGATTCCTACCAACCCCCCATGAAAGCTCATCCCGCCGCGCCAAAGAGCGAGCGCTTCCCAGGGCGCTTCCAAGTAAGCCCGGAAATTGTAGATGAGCACGTACCCGACGCGCGCGCCGATGAGCAGACCCAGTATCAAGTAGAACAGGAAGTCGTCCGCGGCCTCCACCGGAATGGGCCCCTGCTTCCGCTTCAGCTCGGATCGAATAATGAAATAGGCCCCAATGAACCCGATCAGGTACATCAGCCCGTACCACCTGAGTTCCAACGGTCCGATCCGCCACAGCACAGGATCGATGAAATGATAAGGCGTGTCAGATGGACTCATGCGGTTTTCCGATTGTGGCTGTTTCGGTGTGCAAGCACCCTTTCCAATTCATCAAAGAGATCCCTTTTCCGCCTCAGACGCCGAGCCGGCTCCGCAACGGCTTAAGAGCGCCCGAGTTGCTTCTCCTGGAGCAGTCTTTCCAGTGTGCGGGCTTTTTCGTCCGCGATACGGACCATGTTGCCCATCTTGCGGAAAATGCCTCGGATAATCTTTGCGTCTCGATTATCCATCTGCGCGCTGTTCAGGATGCGCCTAATATCCCGCATCATGCGCAGGGGACCGGTTTTTTCGAGAAATCCGGCCCGGGTTAGCACAGTCTGGATGTGTTCAAACATCGCTTCTCGCTCTTCAACCGAAGCCGGCTGGAAGGAGCGGATCTGTATGCCCCGAGGACGGCAGGCACGCTTGAAAATCTCATAGGCTGTGATCGCGCACGCATGGGCGATGTTCATGGACGCGAATTCCGCGTCCGTGGGGATGACCATGTGATGGGTGCACAGCTTGATTTCTTCGTTGGTGAGGCCCCGAGCTTCCCTGCCGAAGACGCAGGCGACGGGGCCTAACCGAGCTCGTTCCATAAGTTCGGGAATCGCCTCATCGGGCGTGCGCGCGCTCGACCTCTTTCGACCCAGCCTGGCCGAGGTTCCCACCGCCATGAGGCATTGGCTTAGCCCTTCCGCAAGATCTGAGCTCCTCTGGGCCTGTTCCACCACGTCATAGGCTCCGGATGCCATAAAGCGGGCATCGGTCTCAGGTCCACAATCGGTTGAAGAAACCAAAACAAGGTTTCTCAATCCCATATTTTTCATGACACGGGCCACCGACCCGATGTTCCCGGGATGAGTGATTCCCACCAGGACGATCCGCACATTCCCTAGAGCCACAGCCCAGTCAGGATGAACCGCGAAGCCACGCTGAACCTTTTTCGACGCACCCATATGAGGAGTAGCTCTCGTGCCCCTATTCAAACGATACAGCGGCCGGCCTCTGCCCCATGCGACTTTTCTTGCGCTGCTAATGGCGCCAATCCGATCCCGCGCGCTTGAGTATGAGGTCAGAGCCCGCCAATATGCGATCGGAGGGCCGATCAGGCGGCTGTCCGGCGCCACGGAAAATAGTCTTTCGTGGGATGAATGTCAAGCAACATCGGGCAACAAGGTAGATTTGTTCATGTAATGTCTCTACTTTGGTTGAGAGCGGATTACGACGCTGGCGGATTCCACGGCGGAGAGACCTGTGAGACCATTTCTGAGTGGAGAGAGCTGACCAGAAGACACCGGCCAGGTAGGGCGGCGACCTGAAATCCAGGATCAGGCTACTTCACCAAAGGTTCCCATACCGGGAATCCATTAACGGCATACCAGGGCGCCATTACCAGGACGCTCCAGAGTATTGCAGCCACCATTGTGGGAAAACCCGCCTTCATATAGTCCGACATGTTGAAAGCGCCGGTGCTGTAGGCCACAACACCTGCGACCACCTGCGTCGGAATGACAAAGGCAAACGTGTCCACATTTGCAACGAGTAGAGTAAAAGCGACGGTATTCATTCCGAGGAGGGGCGCCATCTCCATGAGAATAGGGGCAAGCAGAGCGATGGCCGCTATATTGCTTAGCATTCCCAGTCTGATGAACTGTGTGGCAGCCATCATTATGAACAGAACGACGACCCACCCGTGGCCCTGAACCGCAGGAAGAAGCATTAAGGCCACATGCTTAGCCAGGCCTGTGGAAGCCATCGCGGCGGACAACGACAGCGCGCCTCCAAGCAGGAGCCACGTTCCCCAAATTGTCTTGCTTTGAATCAGACGCCAGTTGAACGGAAATACACCAGGTATGAAAAAGACCCCTACCGCAATGAGGGCCACCATTCCGGTCTTTATTTTGTGGAAATCCTCCAGCGCCCACATGACCGCGGCAAATCCGAAAATCACGAGAATGACCCATTCATGAGGCTTGGTGGGGCCAAGCTCGTCATTCTCCTTGGATATTCTCGCGAGTCCTCCAGGGACCTCAACCGCACCACACCGGAAAACGGAGCTGACAATCCAGTACATGATCGGGTATAGACCGATTATGGGAAGGTGCAACCAGAGCCATTGGATCCACGAGATCCGTACGCCCAGTTGTTTGTCAAAGAGCCCGACCATAAGCACGTTCGGCAAGTGGGCTGTGAGGAACAGAATGCCTCCCACCATCGTTGCGTAGACGATACAGGAAATCACGATAGCTTTTTTCGCGTTTTGTTCGGCCGGAGTATCGCCAAACAGGCCTATAACGCCATTGACGATCGGCAGGACGGTAGTTGATCTCGCATTTGCAGCGGGGACCACCAATCCGAGGACCATGTTCGTTGCGAATAGCCCCATTATGATTTGCTTGGCTCGCGTAGCCTTCATTTTGGAGAGTATGGTCAAGGCAATTCTCGTGTCGAGTCGCGCAGCAGACAAGATCGCTGCAAAGAGAAACGCGCCGAGGGTCAAAAAGGTCACGTCCAGCACGAACCCTCCAAATGCCTGGGGTATCGTTGGAATAGCCTTCGTGACGACGAGAAGCATCGGAATCATGAGTCCTGTCACGCCAACGGGCATGGCTTCGCTCACCCACATGATCGATGCCCAAACGACCACTGCAAGAGTTGCCTGAGCAGGATAAGAAGGAATCGCTCGTCCGAAATCTATCAACCAAAGGATGGCGGCCCAGGCTGCCCACGCCGTCACGTACCCGATGACGGTTTTGTTGGGGTGCGTTCCTTGGGTTCGAATGTTTTCGAGCCAATAGCTTAACGCGCCCTTCCCTGAAAGAATTTCGGCCTCCGTGCTGATGGTCTTTGTTTCTTCCATGTCAGGCCTCCCTTTGTATCCTCTTCTACGAGAAACGACCCCATTGGATGATTCATGATATTTCGGCGAGCCTCGGAGCCACCTTCGCGTCGGAAACACGCGGTCAGGAGTTGAGCGATCTCCCTGAAGAGTGGAAGCCGATAGGAGGCTTCCACATGAAGTAGTCGCCTGAGCACGCCCCGGTCAGCGCGGACCTGAACATGCTCAGCTCTCATACCGCCGTTTGATGCAAAAATGCTCTTTCCATTTCTTCGGCGCGCGAAAACCGACGATATATTCTTCATTAGGATGTCCCTCGGGGAATTCGTGGGTGACATCTTGATCCGTCCAGGTTCCTTTCTGCTTGCGCTCCTTTCTTTGATCCACGAGCCAGTCACGAAAGCTGTCAAAGACAATGTGTCCCCCGGGCCCGTCGAGGCGTGCTGCTCTAATCCTGCCGTCCAGTTCGATCCAAAGCGTGCGATCGGTTTCCGATATCTCTATCGGTTCCACGTCCAAGTCATAGCCATATTCCTTGTGCGTTTGTCCCGCGACTCCCGCGTAAATCCGCTGATCTCTCACACTGAGCAAGTGTTTATAAATGCCTACGTATCGGTCTGACACCGGATACCCCAGAGGCGCATGGTCGCGCTGCTTACCACGCGCGCGGGCCAGCGGCGTGCGGTGGAATTCAAGCATTTCTGCGTGATATTTTTCGCCCAAGAAGTCGCATACGGTTTTGAGAACTTGTTCCGGCTTTCGGACGAGATCTTCGTATTTGACATCGAGCCATGTTGACGAATCGAGCCCGTTCCTGAACGGCTTCACAAAGCCGTTGGCCAAATTCCACGTGTGGGCCGCGCTATAGATGTGACCGGCTCCGAATGCGGACTCGAGACTCGTTGCGCTCGCATCTCTGCCGTCGCGCACAATGAAAATAAATTGGGCGTTCGGGAAACTTTCCCGGATCTGAGGAACGAAAAAGAGGTTGTTGGGAGTCTTTTGCCCCCAGCGAGGCTTGCCTCCGCACTCCTGGGCATATCGATAGTGCATCGCGTAGTAAATTCCGGCAAAACTCCTCTCGGGCGCTAGCGATGTGATGATGTCCACTGCGTTCATGGGGCTCAGCCTCATACCCCACATAGGCTGGTTTAATCCGAAGATCATCTCAGCCGCCAGGGTGCGGAAGTTTGCGGCGATGCTAAGATCTCCGTACGTATATCTCCAGGGGTAGATGCGCGGAAAAAGCCAACCCACTTCAGGGAATGCTATCCGCGGATGACAGGCCAGCATTGCCATGAGAAGCGTGGTGCCGGACCGTTCGTACCCGATCACAAATACGGGGCGCTCCGGCATCTCTATTGCCATTTCTTTCTCCTCTCTGCCGCGCGTTTCCGGCAGATCATACCGAACCGGCAATCCGGAAGAATGTCGGCCGGCCGACAACAGGCTTTTTTTTATGGAAGAGGGTACTGAAAGGCAGCGTGCTCTCAGAAAAATCCTTTGCCGCCGCCTCCCGCGGGGTTTCGGCCACAAATGGGGGATGCCGGCTATTTCGAAGTAAGGGAGGCGCGAGCCATTTCTCGGCCAAACGCCTTTCCTCGGAAACGCGGAACGTATTCAGGCAGGATCGACTCGGCAATGGCCCGGTTAGTCTGTTATGAGATCTCTCAGTCGTTGGCAATCCAGAATAACAATTGCCCGCGCTTCAGATTTGACGTATCCTTGTCTCTTGAATTCATTGATGATTTCCGTAACCGTTTGGCGGGTCGCGCCGATCATGTCCGCAATGTCCTGGTGAGTCATCTTGCCCTTGAGTCGGACAGGAACTCCGGGGTTGGCGTCGTCTTCGATCTCGGCAAGCTTGACTAGCAGATGGGCAACTCGCGAACGAGCGTCGCAAAACACAAATTCCCTGATCGCCTCGTGAGCTTGTCTGATGCGGCTGGAGAGGACTCGAATGAGAGACATGGCCAGCGCCGGGTTTTCTGAGACAACTCGCTCGACACTGGCGCTACTGATACTCATCACCTCAGTGTCTTCTACCGCTTCAGAAAAAACATTTCGTTGCCCGGCTCCGAAAAGCCCGGCTATGCCGAAAAAGGAATTCGGCCCGCAGAATCGGAAAATGATCTCGTTACCACAGGCGGAGAGGCTGTAAATCTTGACCCTTCCCGACACCACCAAGTTGACCCGATCATTTTCGTCGTCGGGGCCGCTTATGACTGTTCCCTTCCGGTGCGTTCTCTTAACCGCATCTTTTTCGAGGGAGGCTCGCTGCGTCGGAGAAAGCGCGGACATGATGTCGATATCCGGCATGGAAACTACCCATTCGTTATGCGATTCGCAGAAAATTGCGGGAGCGCTCACACTGAAAGCGTAAGCCTTGTGGAGACGGCCTCACACTGAGGCCAGGGCCAGTCCGATGGCGGAGCCGAGTCCCACTGCGACCACCGGATGGCACCAGAGCATTCATCCTGAGCCTGTCAGAGAACTCGCCAGGTACAAGCCGAAGCCGACCAGAGCGCCCAACAGGACTCCCACTAAGTATTTCATTGCGTCCTCGATTCAGTCATGATTGCCCTAGTATGATGATGCAGTTAGGCGGATGTCAACCGGGTACGCGTTCCTGAAAAATCTCAGTGCGTGATTCTGTCCGGCTATGATAGTGAAGGCTGATAAGATCGAACACGCGGCGGAGACCATTCCTCGGAGGCGCTGAGCCATGGCAGAGCTATGGAGCAAGGAAAAGCTGCTTGAGTTGGGAGCCGGTTTTTCTCGGCCACGGATTTTTCTCACCGCGGCCGAGCTGGACCTCTTTACCAAGTTACGTGGCGGTCCATACACCGTGGAGCAGCTCTGCGCACCGGAGGGCTGGAACCCTCGCGCTCTGCGAATCCTCCTCGACGCGCTCGCGTCGATGGGGCTGATCCAAAAAGCGGCTAATGATGCATATTCGGTTGATGAAACCGTCGCACGCTTGCTCTCACATAAAGGCGAAGAAACCGTGCTGCCCATGATTCTTCATCGCACGCATCTTTGGCGGTGCTGGTCTGCCTTGAGAGAAATCGTCATCACCGGAAAGAATCCCAACGTGCGACCGCTGGAAGATCGCCCGCAAGAAGATCTGGAGTCCTTTATCGGCGCGATGCAGGTGGTCGGCCGCATGGTTGCCGACCGGATCGCCAATTCGCTTGACCTTTCAGCCTATCGGCGTCTGCTGGATGTGGGCGGCGGATCCGGAATCTACTCTGTGGCTTTCCTCAAGGCCGGCCCGCATCTTACCGCGACGCTTTTTGATTTGCCGCGGGTCTGCAAGATAGCCCGCGAGTTTCTTGCCGGCAGCCCTGTGCGGGATCGTATCGAGATAGTGGAGGGGGATTACCTACTGGACGATCTGCCCAAGGGACATGACGTGGCGTTGCTCTCCGCGATCATTCACAGCAACGCCCGCGAGGAAAATCTGCGGCTATACCAAAAGATTCACCGATGCCTCGAACCCGGGGGAACCATTCTCCTGCGAGATTTCTTCATGGATGACAGTCGCACGTTGCCGCCCGAAGGCGCGATCTTCGCGGTGAACATGTTGGCCGCAACCGCGGGCGGCGACTCGTACACCTTGAGTGAAGTCAAGGAGGATCTGCAACGCGCCGGTTTCCGTGATGCGCGCTTGATTCGGGACGGAGAGCGCATGGACCAGATCGTTTCCGGCATGAAGTGAAGATCGCTGTCGGCAGCCTGCGATCCATGCTAAGGTGTGGGCGCCAAAGGCTTCCTGAAGAAATGAGGGGGAAAATCCCCGTAAGACGATCCCTCCGTGATTTCAGCTATGTGAGAGCAGACCGTGTCAACAACAGACCAAGGCGACGCGAGTGGTGAGTTATCCGATTTCTGAAACTTTTCCGCTGACCTGGAGGTGGCTTTATGCTCGTAAAGGATTGGATGAGCAAGAATGTGGTGACGGTTGACGTAAACGACACCATGCAACGCGCCATCAATCTTATGATGGACCATCGCATTAGCATGGCGCCCGTAATGGACCAGGGCAAGCTCGTGGGTATCTTGACGGATCGCGATCTGAGAAGGGCCGCGCCTTCCGACGTGGCTGTTATGGATGTGCGGCAAATTCTCTATCACATCACGCGGCTCACCTGCGAAGCCATTATGAGCCGCAACCCGATCACCGTGCCTTTTGATTTCACGATGGAAGAGGCTGCGGAAACGCTCCTGCGCAATAACATCTCCGGCGCGCCGGTGCTGGATAAGACCGGCGCGATCGTCGGTATTATCACGAAGAACGATATGTTCAAGGCCTTCATTGCCCTTACGGGACTGAGGAAACGGGGCGTGCAGTTCGGTTTCTTGCTGGAGGATCGCCCGGGTTCCATCAAAGAGGTCACCGATATCATCCGAAAGCACCGGGCCCGCCTTGTGAGCATCCTCAGCTCCTATGAGAACGCGCCGGAAGGATTCCGCCACGTCTATGTGCGAGCGTTCCACATAGACCGAAATTCGCTTCCCGTCTTGGAGCAGGAACTCAAAGAGAAAGCCAAGCTGCTCTACATGGTGGACCACAGAGAGGACAATCGGGTGATATATCAGGAATAGGGCTAAAGAAGCGCCCTCCTCTTCACCCGGAGATACTGTTCGACCACGCCCGCCGAGAAGCGCTCCGGCGGCGCATCCAGCGCCATCACACCGGCTGAGGAGAGCTTTGCCAGGAGTTGCTCCCGTCGTGTCAGTATTTCCGCGGCAACGCCCTGGCGGTAGAGATCTTGCACGCTCTCGGGAACAGAGTCCGCGATTTCCACCACCTCGCTGTCCGATATGGCCGCCACCAACGGGAGATGCCTGGGGAGCAGCCCCACAGTATGGCGTATCAGACCTGCCGATGCGCGTTCGTCAATCAAGTCGGTGAAGATTATGACGAGGCTCCGTCTCCTTATGCGGGCGGCGATGAGAGAGAACGGAACGTGAAATCGGGGCTCTTCCATCTTCGGTTCCACTCCGTGCGTCGCGTCCAGGATGCGTCCGAATTGCGTCGGCCCGCCTGATTCGGCAACGAAACAGACCAAGTCATGAGCAAATACGATAACCCCGACCCTGTCACCCAGCTCAAGCGCGCTGTACGCGATCATGAGGGCCGCGTTGAGCTCGTGATCGAACTTGGTCTTGCCCTTCACCCGTGCGGTCATCATTCGCCCGGCATCCAAGACCAACAGGATGTTCTGGCTCCGTTCCACACGGTTCTCACGCACCATGAATTTCCCGGTCCGCGCGCTGGTGGGCCAATGGATCAGTCTGGGATCGTCTCCTGCCATGTAATCTCGCAAACCGTCAAATTCCGTGCCGACTCCTTTCTTCAGTTGACGGAGCGCGGCATGTGCGACCGTGGACCGCCATAGCCCTATTTTTCTTTTCTCGATTGCGGAAAGCCACGGATAGACCCGCACCGTTGCCGCAGGACCCGCTTCACCGCGCTTCCACACCAGCCCAAGCCGCCCCGGAATCCAGAAATGAAGCAGGCCGAACCGAGCGTCCCCCCGCTCCCCGAACCTAATCCCGTATTCGACTTTCGCTGAAGCTCGGTCAGGTACTGTTGACGAAACGGGAAGACCTTCCACGGTCGCGTGCTGCGGGACATCGTCCGTAATGATCAGAGAGATCGGCCTCTTGGTTCGGTTCCGAATCTGGATGGAGACCGCGTGTCGCCGATCCACGGCGCACGCGCGAGGCAGGACCCGCAGGAGTTCCAACTCTCTCGGATGAGGCGCGAGGAAAAAGTCCAGGAGCGCCGCAAGCGCCATCGCGGCGTCTGCGATTCCCAAGAGATACAGGGGCGCGCCATAAGTGACTGATGTCCAGACCAGCCCGGCTGAAACCAAGGAAAAGAGCAAAAAGAAATTGCGGGAGAAGTAAAAAGGCAGGCTCCTCAGCGTTTGGTTTGGTGGAGAATCGCTCCGCATCGTGCGCTCTTCTTCTTTTGAAGGAGATTAGGACCACCGACTGAGGTCGTGGCTGGCTAGCGGGGAACCGGCACGCGGCGCAGCACGGCGTCAAGGTAGTGATCGGGAGTGAGCCCGTCGATAAGAGCTTCCGGTTTGAGTATCACACGATGGCGGAGCACGGGGAGCGTCACGTCCTTGATGTCCTCGGGTGTGACAAAGTCCATGCCGCGAAGCGCCGCGAGAGCGCGCGCGGCCTTGAGCATAGCCACCGCGGCCCGGGTGGATGCCCCGAGCTGAACGTAAATGGGATCTCTGGTTTCGGATACGATGCGCCTAATATACTCCTGCGTCTCTCTGCGAACCACAATCGCAACAAGTCCCTTTCGAAAATCGAGGATCTCTCCTTTCGCAATCAACGGGCTTGGAAGTTGGGACTCCACATCCTTGAGCTCGACGCCGTCAGCGTAGCTCTTCATCACCGCAAGTTCGGCCTCGGGTGAAGGATAATCGATGGTAATCTTCATCATGAATCGGTCGAGCTGCGTTTCCGGGAGGGGATACGTCCCCTCGTATTCAACCGGATTCTGAGTCGCTATGACAAAGAAGAGCTCCGGGAGTGAATTGCGGATCCCGTCGATCGTGACCTGCCCCTCTTCCATTGCTTCCAAAAGCGCAGCTTGGGACTTGGGCGGCGTGCGGTTGATTTCATCCGCGAGCAGGATTTCTTTGAATATGGGTCCTCTCCGGAGGACGAACTCCGCGGTCTTGGGATTGAACAGGGATGTTCCTACTATGTCGCTGGGGAGGAGATCCGGGGTGAACTGGATGCGGCCGTAATCCGCGTCCACGACCCGAGCCAGAGTCCGAGCCAAAAGGGTCTTGCCGAGCCCGGGGACCCCTTCCACGAGAACATGTCCTCCTGCGAGAAGACAGCAGAGCAGTTGGTCCAGGACCGCCTCCTGGCCCAGGATGACACGACCTATGGCCTGTCGAAGGACAGCCGTCTTCCGCTGAATGATCTCAACTCCGTCCATACATCGTCTCCCTTGGGATCGCGCTTCAACGGCCTTGCCGGTTTCATTCAATTAAACGAAACGTCATTTTCGGACACCCTACGCGCAGGCTCGCACGCTCGCACGAAAGGATATCCGTAACTTCATTGCACGCGGCTGAATCAGAAACGTCCTTGCAAGAGTCGTCTTCTTGCTATTGCAAGACGGTGGGCAAGGTCCAGGGATTCGTTTGCCGTCCCTCCAGCTTCGGCGACTCGTTCACAGTCCCTTATCAGCCGATCTACGTCACGGTCATCAGTAACGGCCCACCGTTGAAGCCGAAGTCTCGCGGCCGATTGATCCTCCGCCGAACCCCGGAACGTCTTATGGGACACCTGGTTCTGAAACCGTTTCAACAGCGCTGCCAGCGCAACCGGGGCAGCGTCACAGGAGCGAAAGATGCCCGACATGGAGTCAACGTATTCCAGCGTCGATCGCCCCGTGGGCGCGGCCATGGATCGAAACCTTCCCGCGTGATGAGCCCGCCGGGAATAAAAGAAGAGCCCCAATCCGACCAGTCCTTGTACCCATATCCAGGCAAACGAAGACGTGACCACGTAGCGCCAGACCGTTTCCGGCTGAATGTAACCGTGATGGTATTCGTCAAATAGAATGGCCGAGGGCCGCGGGTCTTGCAGCATCAACGCCAGGGCCAGCTTCAGGTTCTGTTCCTCGCTAATGCGTCTATTGCTCAGGAGACTGGGATCGCTGATGGCCACGACTTGGCCGCGGCCAAAACGCGTGGATAAGATTAGAGGCCCGTCCCGGTCGGCCGCGATGATCTTCCATCCGGTGGGTGTCTCTTCCCAGCGCGCAACGACTGATGCGCTTATCTGTCGGACGTGCGGAACCGCCATATCGGTAAGTCGTATGGTTCGCCTGCCTTCCGACGCGCCCCTTTTCAAGCGGAGCCCGAAGCGGCCGGCCAGCGCGGTCTTTCCATTGTCGAGTTTCAGAGCGGGAAACCGTTTCATAAGCTCCTCGTCCAGGCTTTTCGGGGGCGGAACGGGTGGCAGGCCTTCCGCGATAATCAAGCGGTTTCCGTCGCGAACCCATTCCTTCAATCTCGCCGCCTCGCGCTCGGAAAACTCCACCCGGCGCGGCTGAATCGCCAGGAGGACCCCCTCGTGGCGCCGCAGCTCACTGAACGATCGTCGGAAGCGCTTCACCGGAAGCTTCAGTTGCTCCAGCGCCAGGTAGAGCGCTTTACAGCCCGCGCTTTCCGCCGAGTACGTGGAAGCCGCCGTATCTCTCGCCGCCCACGAGCCGCTCACGAGCGTGGAGACCGCCGTCACAGCCACGAAGAGCGCTCCACACGCAACAGCGATCCAGCCTCGTCTCGTTATGGACATCACGTCACCCGGGTTGCCCTTCGGCAGAGCGACAAGAAGTCCTCGTACTCGGCGCGGGAGCAGTCACCCCGGCCATAGCGCACCCGATTGAATGATCGAACCATGTCTCCCAGAATGCGTCGAAGATGCCCTTCAGAACGGACTTGTTCCAGGATTTCCCGATTGGTTCTTTCAGGGAGCAACACCAGGTCGCCTCTCTCATCCAATTGAGCGAGCACGGACCGAAACAGCAGAATCAGCGCGAAGGCATACTCCCCGCTTTCTGCGCGTCGCGTGGCCTCTGCCCACAGGCCGCGGGCATCATTCCCGGCCGCGATTGTTTCCGGTTCGGGAACTGATCCCCACCGCGATCTGAACGACATTCCCCGGAACAGGTAAGCAAACCAAATCGCAAGCGCAACAAAAACAGCCGCGGCCAGAGCGACAAGTACGATTTTCACCACCGCGATTGCTCGATCGGGAGGACCTTTTATGGCACGAGGCCGAGGGGAGCGTTCCAGGAGCCAGATGAGCAGCCGCTTGATCGCCTCGTTCAGCCACTCCCGGAGGCTCGTAAGCAAAGGAACTTCCGGCTTTTCTCGAAATTCGGAGCGTTCCAGGACCTCTTTGAGCGCTATGTCCGGATCTTGGGGCAGTTCGAACTGAGCCTGAAAGTCGGGCGCAGTTACGCGCTCATCCGGAAACACAAGGAGCGCCGGTGTGATCAAGAGGATAACTGCGGCCGGGATGAGCCACGTGGATCGCATGATAAAGACCAGGCTCGGCAAATGAAGTGTTCGCAGCCGGCGCTGCGGTCACCGAGGGCGCGGCCAATGGTAACCCAGCCCGGACCGCTTTTGAAGAGTCAACGGAGAAAGACCTCTCCGCCAGATTCTTATCAGGCGCTCCCTGCGCCGTGGTCGCACGAGGCGTCGTCGCCTCCGCAGGCGTCGCACGACCCGCACATGGCTCTCGCTATCGATTGTTCGCCGGAATCGAAGGCTGGCCCCATCTCGATCGGATCTTTCGCTCCGCAAACAGGGCACGCGCGGGGGGCTGCTTCCGGCCTAAAGAAGATCTTCGCGAATTCCTTTTCACAGACGCTGCATCGGTATTTCAGTATAGGCATGGCTGTTTCCTTGTGACCCGGCCCACTGTTAAGTCCCGTCCCCATCCGCGGGCGGGGATGCGCCCAGCCGCTCTTTCTTGGCCGCGTCGATTGCCAGCTCGTGGCGCGCGGTGATCTTGAGACGCTTCTTCCACTTGGGGTCCTCTTCGTCCAGTTCGAGGTTCGCGGCGAATTCCGTTAGAGTTCGACTGTCAGGTTTCCCCAGCTTTTCCCATAGCGCCACATTGACGAATTCCCACGGCTTCATGCCGAGCCGATACGATTGGTCCTCCGCGTAAGCGAAAAGATAGGGATTCATTGTTATCTTCGCTGAGATAATTCCTTCGGGCCACTGTGCGGCCTCTTGGGAACTTGTCATCGAGCACGACGTCATATGCTTCTCCTTTTGCAGGCGCCGGACAAAGAAGTGTCTTCTACCGTTTTCTAATGCGCATTGCCCGGTGAAGAATCAAGAGCGGTTGAAACCGAGCCGCTCTTCTCATTTGCGGCTTACCGATGCTATGCTTGTTTGGTCTTTCCTCCCGACCGCTTGACTCATGCGCGCGCCGGGAGTAATAGCGGCATGGTCTTTTCACCCGTTTGTCCATTAAGGAGCGGAGGTTGCGGTCCACGTGATGCGTTTGAGCATAATCGATCGTTACGTGTTTCGGGAGTTGGCGGCATCCTTCTTTTTTTGTCTGGCGATCTTTCTTATCACAGGGCTCATCGCCGGTTTCTTACCTCTTTTACAGAAGGGCATAGAACACGGTCTCACCCTCACCATGATCCTATTCCAGGTGTTGATTAATGCCTTACCCAGCACGCTGGTGTCGGTGCTGCCGCTTTCCATTACGATCGGCATTCTGCTCGGCTTGGGTCGGATGTCCGCGGACAACGAGATCGCGGCGTTGAAATCCGCCGGAATCTCGGTGGTCCGTTTGCTTCCACCGGTGATGTTACTCGGGTTCGTCGGTTTTGCCCTGAGCCTCGCGTGCACACTGGTCTTAATTCCGGCCGGGATATCCCGTGGACATGAGCTGATGCGCGAGGCGCTCACCGCGCGTCCGCATGCCGGGATTGAGGAGCGAACCTTTCACGACAACTTCAAAGACCTCATCCTCTATGTGGAGAAAATCGAGCCGGGCACGGGGATCATGAAGAATGTCTTCATTCAGGAATCCTCCGATCCGGACGATGTGAAGACTATTCTGGCCCGGCAAGGAAAGGTTGCCCCGGATCCGCAGGGGAAGGACCTGGTGCTGAACTTGAGCGACGGCGCCATCCTGAGGGAAGATCGTTTGGGAGATTCAAAGCCTGCTATTGAATTCAAGAACTACGTCTTCCGTTATCCCCTGCCTGATACAGGTCTCGGAGCGACTCGCAAGAGCTTGGAAGAGAACTCGGTTTCCGAGATCGTTCAACGGGTAAGATCGGCCCGGCTGAAACAGCAGACCACAACGGGCCAGGAGCGCGAGCTCTACCAACGAGAGGAACGGTTGGGCCGCATCTTCCTCACTCAGCGTTTCACACATCCACTGGCCTGCATGGCGCTCGCGCTCATGGCTTTTCCTCTTGGGACGCTTGGCATGGGCAAGAGCCGACTCAACAATGTTGCCCTAGGACTCGTCGCGATTTTCGTTTATTACGCGCTGGCTCTTGCCACGGAACGATTGGCCCGATCCGGCCTAGTTCAGCCTGAACCCATATTGATGGCGCCTCCCGCTATCTTTGTGGCAGCGGCCGCGTATTTTATCCGCTGCGTGCGACTGGAACGTGTGACTACCCCGCTGCTGTTTCTCGGGAGAGGGGCGCGTTTCCTGAGAGGCGCCAAATTCTAGTCTTCCGCGCGTCTGGAAATACAGCTTCATTTTGATTACAATGGGTTGTCTTGTTTTGCGAGACTCTTCTTTTCTGCCGCAGCCGCGTCTCGCCGAGCCTCTCCTGAGTGGACGCGGCTGAGTCGTACCCCAAGCCCACAATTCAATTTAATTGATCTTGATTTCGGCTCGTTGTACGTGATATGGTAACTTAGATTTAGACTCAGTCCATAACAGCTAGACGCGAAATCGGTAGTTAACTGAGCTTTTCTCGGCTTTCACCGCACGGGTCGCGAGCGGGTGTTTGCCATGAGCCATCCGGGTTCCCCGTTGGGCGCGGGTAGCGGGTTACTTCCGGGAGAGAAAAGGCTTATCATGTCGGGATGCGGACTCTCCGCGCCCAAAATGTCTTTGCCCGGAAGAGATCCCTTGTGGTGGGTATCGGTATGACCTCTCAAACGTTACATCCATCTTCCGAACAAGAGTCCCCTGAGGACTTGGCGGAGGTCATGGATTATTCCAGGTACGACTTGCCCACGACCATACACCTGATCGTTTCAGCAGGAGAGTCGAGGCGGATTGACGTGCGCAAAGGCTCTCGCCAAGGGTCGATTTACATCAAAGGGGGAGAGATCTATTGCGCGGAGACCTCAGAAGGTTTGGGTGACGAAGGGTTCTTCGCCATTCTTTCGTGGGAGAACGCGGTCCATACCGACGCTCCTCAGACCGACGTCCCGGAAAAGAACATCCGCATCCCTACCGAGGTGCTTCTTGAAATGCTGGGCGTGTCGAAGTGAAGCCGCGCTTTCTGCGTGGTGAGATCGGGAGATTAAGAACCGGCGTCGGGCGTCTCAGAATGACAGGGTCAATACCCTCCGACCGCGGGACTCGATTCGCCGTGAAAGATTATCATACACGCGTATCCCACACGCGGGCGCGGACCATCGATCAAGGAGAGGCCGGAGCGGCGCACGGGCAAGCGCAGAGGAGTAGTTTTTGAGGCCGGCAGGCATACTGGTCATTGGTGAAACCAACAGCTTGGCGGAGTCCGTCAAGGTGTATTTGGCACGCGTCTACTCCTCGTGCGAGGTTTTCTGGATAGGCTCCATGGCGGATGGAGCCAGGATGGCCGCACGGCCCGACGTGCAGGTGGCGATTGTGGAACATCGCGGTCCGGGCGCGTGGGACGGTCTCGCGTTCTTGCGTAGCGTCAAGGGATCGGACCTGCCCGCTCAGGTGGTGATAGTCGCCGATCGCGGCATGGAGAATCAGCGATTTGAGGCGCTCTCCCTCGGATGCGACAGTTTCTTGACGCGACCCTTCTCGGTGGAGAAGCTGTGTGAATTCGTCGCAAAGATGCTACGACCCGATCACGGCTTCAGCGGCCGCCTTGTCGGCATGAGGCTGGAAGATGTAATCCAGATGCTTTGCTACCGCAGAGACAGCACGCTCGTGTCCATCGCCAAGAATGGAACGCGGGGATCTATCTATATCCACAACGGGGAGATCGTGCACGCCGAGGTCGGAGCGCTCTCCGGGGTCGAAGCGTTCTACGAGATCATGAGCTGGCCTGACGGCGAATTTCACTCCCAGATGGTGCTCGCTCTCCCCCAACAGACGATCTTTATGGACTGGCAGAGCCTGCTGATCGAAGGATTGCGGGACCGGGACGAGATTCGGCACGCCCTGGGCCCTGCGCCCTTGGCCACATCTTTTGGGGAGCCTTTGCAACAGCCCGGGAGCGAAACTTTCACCGACCAGCGGGATCAGTCCCCGGTTCAGAAAAGAATCATGATCGTGGACGACTCCCGTTTTATTCGCAAGATAGTCCATGAGATCGTTCAGGGAGACCCTGAACTCACGGTGGTGGGATACGCGTCAAACGGCCAGGAAGCGCTTGCGAAGATCGACGAGCTCAAACCGGATCTCATCCTCCTTGATTGGGACATGCCTGTGATGAAGGGGAGCACTGCTCTGATGCACATCATGATCAAGAGCCCATGCCCGGTCGTCATATTGAGCGGGTTTGTGGGCGGTGTGGGCGCGAACCCCTTTGACTTGATATGCCTTGGGGCGGCGGACTTCATGCGAAAGCCCCAGAGCAACTGGCGCCGAGACGGCCGTGCTGAAGACATGATCATGCGTATCAAAAAAGCGTGCCAAATCAAGCTGGAACGGGTGCGCCGGGTCAGAATTCCGGCGATCATAACGGAGACTGCATCGAAAGGGCGTTCTCCGCAACCCAGTCGCTCCCTGATCGTCCTTATATCTTCCACGGGCGGTAGCGCGGATCTTATGCGCATCATTCCCGAGCTTCCCGACACCATTTCTGCCGCGGTTGTCTGTCTTCACAATATGCAAAGGGAGGCCCTGGAGCCTCTGGCGGAATATCTGAACGCGAGGAGTTCAGTCGGCGTGGGCGCTCCGCAACCCGGAACCGTGCTCACGGACGGGGTCTGCTATCTCCATCCGAGCGCTATCCCGATGGAACTGCAACGTCGAGGAACTCAATTCGTTTTTGCGCTGCCATCGAGGACGTCGTCGAGAGACCCTTCAGACCGTTTCCTCATTTCGGCCTCAGCTTGCTTGAGAGACAGGCTTGTGGCCGCCATTCTCTCCGGAGACCACGGACAGGGGTTGGCGGGATTGAGGGCCGTCAAGCAGGCAGGAGGAATGGTGCTGGCTCAAGATCCGGCCTGGAGCCTGGACCCGCGATTCGCGGAGGCTGCGTTGAAAGCAGGTTTGGTGGATCAGACCCATCAAGCGGGCCAAATGGCCGGAACTCTTCAGACGCTGATCAAATGACATTGATGGGAGGCCTAGCCTCGACATCCCGAAGAGGAGCACGCTCATGAACCGTAGGGGACAGCCGAGGAAACCGACAGTCGAATCCGAAGAAGTGGCTCAGATGATCAGCTTTTCAATCGGATCTGAGCAATTCGGAGTGAGCATTCTGGCCGTCCAGGAAATCATTATGATGTCCGATATCACGCCCATCCCGAACGCGCCGGAGTTCGTGGAGGGCGTCATCAATCTGCGGGGGAATATTATTCCTGTGTTGGACCTTCGCAAGAGATTGAGGATTCGCGGGCGACCCCTCGCTAACGCGCCCAAATCCAACGCGCGGATACTGGTTGTGGAGATTGACGAGAATGTGACGGGATTCATTGTTGATGGGGTATCCCGCGTTCTCACATTGCCCGCTTCTAAGATCATGCCTCCCCCGGACATCTTGGTGGCCGGAATTCAGAGCCAGTACATCAGCGGCGTCGTGCATCTGGACGAGCGCATTATGGTGGTGCTCGATTTTAAGAAAGTTTTGACTTTGGACGAGAAGGACCGCCTGGATAGGGCTGCCCGAGAGCTGCCGGAAGAGACGGAAGCTGTGGAGATCTAACAGCCTCACCGGGCAAGGGTGAACTCAGCGCCGATTGTCCGGGCGGGTCCCGGCAATCAGGGAACAACTGACGGATATGCGCGGATGCAACACCGATACGGATAACCACCCATCTTCGCAGGAGGCAGGGTTATGAGAATCTTCGAAAGACTGGCATTGGGCCGACGCATGAGGAACAAGATGATCTTCTACTTCCTCGCGATCGCCATTGTTCCCCTTGGGATAACGGCATACTTCGCCTACAGGACGATCGTCGCCTCAGCCCAGGAATCGGCCGTACGAGAGATGACGGCTATCGCCAAATCGGCCTCTGATACGGTCAACGAGTTCTTTAACGAACGCGCGAGTGACCAATTGGCTTGGTCAGAGCTGCGGGTCATCAAGGAAGGTGTCGAAATCGCCGAAATCCGTGAAGACACCGCTGCTACCCTGAAGGAGTTCGTCAGGGCGTACGGCGCGTACCATGCCGTCGCCCTCACCGATACAGCCGGCAAGGTGCTGGCGGCAAGTTGGCCGGGCTTATCCGGCGCCGACCTCTCTGATCTTCCGGCCTTCAAAGGGGCTCTCGCGGGCAAACTACAGGTCACGGACCCCTCTTTTTCCAAGATTGTTGAACGAATCGATCCCCCCTCCAAGGGGTGGTCGTCGGCTCTTGCCGCCCCGATAAAGATAGGCGACAGGATTTCGGGCGTGCTCATCTCCTTCTTGCGATGGCAACCTATCCAGGACCTTATGAACGCGGTGCCGGTTGGCAAGACGGGCTACGTGTGGGTGACGAACAAAGACCGGCACGTCGTCATTCATCCCAACCCTGCGCTCTATAATCAAACTGTGAGTGGGCCCGCTATCAACCTGCCCAGTCTGGACACGGATATCAAAGCTCGCAAATCGTTCAGTATCTACGAGTTCAAGAATGTGAAGACAGGCAAGTTGGATCATAAGATCGTCGGGATCGTCTATCCCAAAGGCTTTGGCAACTTCCCAGGCTTGGGATGGGTCGTTGGAGCAGGGGCGGACAAGCCCGAACTCATGGGTTATGTGGACGAAGTGGTGCTCGAGCAGACGATCATCGGTTTGATCGTTATGTTGGCGGTTATAATCGCAGCTATCTTGGTGACACGTTCCATTGTGCGACCCATCGTGCATCTCTCCCAAGCCATTACCCAGGTCGGTGAAAACCTTGACTTGACCGTGCGGGCCCCGGTGACCACCAGGGACGAGACCGGAACTGCGGCCCAGGAGTTCAATACCACGCTGGAACGGGTTGAAGAGGTTATGGTCTCGGTTCGATCGGCTACGGAAACCCTCCGCGCGTCTTCTGTTCAGGTGGATGAACTCACGCGCAACATTGTGGTAAACGCCACCGCTCAGGCTGAACGGGCACGCGCGGTGCTCGACAGAGTTGCTGCGATGGGCGCGACGGCCGGAGAAGTTTCTCAGAACGTTGCCGAAACGCACACCTCCGCGGAGCTCACTTCCGGTTATCTGCAGCGCATGGCGGAAGACCTTCAGAACATGGCCAAGAGCGCACAGGACCAGGACAGACAGTCCGAAGAGGGCAATAAGATCGTCGATGCTATGGGTGAGACGGCCAGGACGGTTTCCGGGAGAGCCGACGAACAGTTCTCCGATGCGCAGCTCGTGAGCCAGGCGGTTGAACGTATGGCGAAAGACATCGAGCAAGTGGCTGAAGGTTCACGAGAGGCCACCCGCCAGTCCGAGATTTCGGACCGATTCGCCAGAGAGGGGCGCGAAGCGGTTGAAAAGGTGGTGCAAGGTATGCGGGCCATCGCCGACAGCTCCGAGCAGATCAACGAAATCATGGTCGTGATCTCATCCATCGCGGAGCAGACGAACCTTCTGGCTCTCAACGCTGCCATTGAGGCAGCGAGAGCAGGCGAACACGGTAAGGGTTTCGCGGTGGTCGCGGACGAAGTGCGGAAGCTCGCCGAGCGAACGGCCGAGTCCACCAACGAAATCGGTGACTTGATCAAAGAAAGTAACAAAAGGGTGGACGAAGGAGAAAAGCTGGCTGCGACGAGTCGAGAAGCTCTCGTCCAGATTCAGGACGCGGTGGCTCGAACCAACCAGCTCATCGCCGCGATCTCGGAAGGAACCGTTCGTCAGACCCAGGAAGCGCGTTCCGTGCAGGAAGCTATGGAGCGCTTGACCGCAGATGCGCAACAGATTATCGGCCTCACCGCCCAGCAGGCCGAACGGCGAACCCTCGCGGCCGGTATTATGGGGCAGCTCCGAGAGCTGAGTCGTCTGATCCTCGAGAGAGCCGGCTCAGAGGTGCAGGTTTCCGCGGAGGCCACCACGCAAATGAGTGAGGTGATCGCACGGGCCGACAACGTCACCAAGTTGACGGCCCTTCAAAGGGAAAGATCCGCGGCCCTTCAACAGATCATGCAAGAGATGGCGGATGTTGCCACCAGGAACGCGGATGCGGCCCGCACGGCGTCCGCGACGGTGGGAGAGCTGGATCAGATGCAGCATCAGCTTGGCGCGCTGGTCCAGCAGTTTAAGATCGGGGCCTGAGATCGGGGCTTCAGGTTGGGCCCGTCAAATCAGGAACCCATAGCGTGTTGAGAGGTACGGCATGACATTACGGGTCCTTGTGGTTGATGACTCTGGATTCATGCGCAAGAGGATAGTGCAGGAACTCCAGGGTGAAGGTCATACGGTGGTCGGAGAGGCCAAGAGCGGTGGAGAAGCGGTCCGCATGTACCGAAAGTTCAAGCCCGACGTGGTTACCATGGATATCACCATGAGGGACATGGACGGGATCACTGCGGCAAAAGAGATACTCAACGAGGACCCCAACGCCAAGATTATCTTCCTGACCATACTGAAGGAGGACAAGTACAAGGCTGAAGCCGAAAGGCTGGGGGCAGTCGGGTTTTTCAACAAGGCCGGCCCGGTCTCCATTGCCGATATGATTCGTGGAATGGAACAGCGGAAGTGAAGAGAGCTTAGCTCGGGCCGCGCCGCCCCGGGGAGAGAAAGATCGGCTCTTTTTCAGAGACGGTCGCGGCGCTCATGAGGAACATGGTAGGTAAGCACATAACCACAACTTTGGTTTTGCTCGCGGTGGCGGCGATAGCTCTGGGCGTGTTTCTGGCGCTGGATTTGACCGCCGGCGCTTCAAGCCGCCAAAGCCCGGAAAAGCCGGCCGAGCAGTCGTCATCCAACGCCTCGACACCGAGCCGCGGTCTTCTTGAGGCGTTCCCGGGCTTGGGGGCTCGCGCCGTCGTGACAATCGGTCTGCTGGCCTTGTGCTTAGGCATGATGCTTCGCCTTACCATCACGAGAGTCTTGAGACCTCTGGACATTGTGGCTCAAACTGCGAACGAGATCTCCAGGGGCAACCTCAGCGTTTCGGCGCAGACCGCGGCCGATGGATCGGTTGGAAAGTTGAGCCACACATTAAATGACATCGCTGCGAATTATCAGGAATTCATATTGGTTACCGGCGCCAGGGTCGGGGCGTCGCTTGAGGCGGTGGATAGGATCCAGGCCAAAGTTGACCAGGCATCCGCGGCGGGATCTGATCCCGACCTCCGGGATGAGATCCACATCCTTCGGTACAATCTCGATCTCCTTTCGGAGCTGGTTCGGGAATTTCGCTTCTTTCAAGCGCATTTCGATGGAAGGAAAGTGGTTCGAACGGCCCGTTCGAAGGACCGATAGCGGGCCGCGGACTTTCCGCCCCATCTTCGCCTTGCGGCGCGGGTGGGCCATTCCGGGACCACAGGGCGTCCAAGGGGAATGGATATGGTAGATAGCGATATCCTTCTAGATTACGGCATCGAAGCTCGAGAGCTTCTTGAAGAGATGGACGCGAGCTTGATGCGGCTGGAAAAGGAAGGTGGATCACCGGAGCTTTTCAATGATCTCTTCCGTTCGGTGCATTGCATTAAAGGCTCTGCCGAGTATATCGGGCTGGAACAATCGAGCTCGCTCACCCACCGACTGGAAACCCTTCTGGATTGTCTGAGAGAAGGGGTAATCCAGTTGGAACGCCCCATCGTCGAACTGCTTTTCCGCTCAAAGGACCGCCTGGCCAAGCTCATACAAGAGGTCTCGACAGATCAAATGGAGACCTCAGACATTGTCGATCTGATGAAGGAACTGGAAGGAGTTCTTGGGCAAGCCCCTTATCCACAAGCTGCTCAAGCCTCGGAGCCACCGTCGATGCCGGCGGCGGATTCAGGAGAAGAAGAGAGTGAGGCCATAGAGTCCGAACTTGAACCGGTCACTCCTCCGGCTGAGCCAACCGGCGTGATTGCACCCGAGACCACCGCCACTACGGGAGAAGAGCTGATTGCAGGTTCCACTCTCGAAGAGACGGCGCCTCATGTGCTCAGCATATCCCTCTATTTGGACGATCTGGAAGACGGGGTGAGCGTTGACATGGTCCGGCCCGCTCTCCTGGAGACTATCGGCAATATCGCACGATCCCTTGAGTACATTGGGATCAGCGAAGGAGTTGAAAGACTCGAGCAAATGCGGACACAGCTTGAGTCTCTACTCAGTGGCGAAGGACGGGTTCCGTTCTACGACATCCGCGACCTCCGTTCTGTCTTACGCAGCGTACAGGACCTCTATCCTCCTGACACCTTCCCTCTGGAGGAGCCTACGCTGCCCGAGCCCGAGCCTACACCCGTCGACGAAACACCCCGGGAGAAACTGGCGCTGGCCGAGGTTCTGAGGGACGTTCCCGGGATGAGCCGACAGGTCATTGACGCCATCTATCAGGCAGGCTTTTTCTCGCTGGACGACCTTCTGCGCGCGGACGCCGTGACACTCAAGTCAATTTCCGGCCTGACCCCTAGCATTGCCGATGCGATCCTCAAAGCTGCGCAGGCGCCGCCGCCTGCGCCGACCAAGCAACCTCCGCCGCCTAAACCGCATCCGGCAAGGGAGAAATCGCTTCTCGCCGACGTGGACGACGAGCTGCTCAGCGAGTTCGAGGGGATCTTCGGGGACGAGATTCTCCTGGAGGAGGTGGCAACGCCGGTCGAAGTCCCAATCGCAGTATCCGCGATGGAAACCGACCTCCTGCAAGACCTGGAAGAGGTTGCTGAAGAGACCGACGCGGAGCTTGTGGAGATTTTCGTGTCGTACGGATGGGAGATCCTGGACCGGATCAAACCAGTGCTGAGCAAGCTACGCGAAGGCAGCGCAGACCGCAAAGATTTGGAACAGTGCGCTGAATCGATTAAGGCTGTTCGCGCCTCCTCGACGTATATGGATTACCAGAAGCTTGCCACATTTCTGGACGAGTGGCATGAGCAGACAGCGTGGGCGGCGCAACGGCTGAACTCGCTGGGGGCGGAGGATCTCGCCTTCATGGGGCAGCGCACGCGGCGATTTGAGGAATTCCTCAAGATGCTTGACGCGACCGTGCGCAGGCGCGCTGCCGTGGGCCGAGTCCAGCCGGCCGGGAAGGAGGAAGTCGAGGCTCAGCTACCCGGCGAGATACCAGCCCTCAAGGATGCGCAAGCGCCCCCTCGTCCGGCTAAGCCGCCCGTGATGAAACCGGCGGCCGCTGCGCCGCCTGAGAGGCCCCCACGACGCCCTGAGACCGGTCCTATCCCACACGTGGCGGAGCGCCCTGAGCCAATCCCTCCCGTGCCTCCGGCTCAAATCCCGCCACCGGAAAAGGCGGCTCCGATGGAAGGTTCAGCCACTCGACGCGCGACCGCCGAGGGAGATCTCGCCGGTGAACCGCACCAGGTAGGGCCGGTGGTCCGCACCATGCGGGTGGATGCGCTCAAGGTGGATACGCTCCTAAATCAGGTGGGGGAACTTGTAGTCAACCGTTCATACGTGGAACAGCTCTCCACGCAATTACGGAACCTCCAGAGAGACCTCGCCGCCGTCGGTCGGCTCGGCAAAAAAGAACTCCAGTCGGTTAAGAGCATTAATCTAAAAATTGCCGAAGCGAGTGTTTCTCTGGGTCGAGTGGCATCGGACCTCCAGGAAGGAGTCATGAAGCTGCGCATGCTCCCGGTGGGCCAGCTCTTTAACCGGATGCCGCGCCTGGTCAGGGATCTCTCGCACAGAGTAGGGAAAATCGTCAATCTGGAAGTTGAGGGAGGGGATACCGAAGTAGATAAGCGGGTAATAGAACAGATCTACAATCCCATGGTCCATATGGTTCGAAACGCTGTGGATCACGGTATCGAAGATCCGGAAACCAGGAAGCGGCTCGGCAAGAATCCTGAAGGCGTCATCCGTCTCAGCGCGTATTCTCAAGGCAGCCAGGTCATAATAGAGGTCGAGGACGACGGAAGAGGGATCGACACGGATGCGGTCCTGCGGAAAGCCGTGGAAAGCCGTCTGGTGGAATCTGAGGAGGCGCGCAGCCTGAGCGCGGAAGAGATCCACTCATTCCTCTTTATCCCGGGCTTCTCCACCAGCAAACGGGTTACTCGCACGTCGGGACGTGGCGTGGGTATGGATGTCGTTAAGAAGGACGTGGAAAAGATAAACGGCCAAATCGAACTGGAGTCGTGGAAAGATGAGGGAACCAGAATAACGATCAAGATCCCGCTGACCCTGGCGATCATTCAGACGCTCTTGATCCGGGCCGGGACACATATTTTTGCCGTACCTTTGGTGGCGGTGCGGGAAATTATTCAGATTGCTCCCGAGGAGATCTCCACCATTGAAGGCTTTGAAGTGATAAAATTCCGTGATGAGACTATCGCGATCCTCCGCCTGCGGGAAATCATGAATTTGCCCCGGAGACCCGGCGGGCGTGAACCCACGTTCGCTGTGCTGGCCACGAGCGGAGCGCGCACAGTCGGGCTGTTAGTCGAAGAGCTTATCGGAGAGCAGAACGTGGTCATAAAGCCGCTGGCCGAGCACGTGTTTCGAGGTCGAGGGCTGGCAGGCTCCACAATCCTTGGCGATGGCACGATTGCGCTGGTGATGGATGTGGGTGAGCTCGTAGAAGAGATCGTGGCGAGGCAGCGACAGGCCGGCCAAGCCAAGAATCACACGCATGAAGCCGGTGGCCGGAAGTCGCCAAAGAACCCATGACTGAAAGGCGCTGACGCTCAATGGGCCAAGTGATATCCATAGTGAGCCAGAAAGGCGGCGTGGGAAAAACCTCGACCGCCGCGAATCTGGGAGCGTGCCTCTCGGCCATGAAGCAGAAAGTGCTCCTGTTGGAGCTTGATCCCCAGTGTGGCCTTGCGCGTTGTTTTCACCTGGACGCGCCCCATGTCCAGTTTGGGCTTCTCGATCTCCTCAGAGACGGGGCCGCGCCCTCGGAAGTGGTTTATCTCAGTCACCGACGATTGCCCAACCTGGACGTGATCCCGGCAAACGTCCAGTCGTCGGCGGATGAGGCGGTTTTCGTCGGCTTGCTCCGAGAACGGCGAGATCTGTTCACCGAGACCTTGGACCAGCTTGCAACGGGCTATGACTACATATTTATCGACTGCCCTCCGCGGTTGGACTACCCCACCACCACCGCGCTGGTGGCCTCGGACTTCTATTTGGTGCCTATTCAATGCGAATACGCGGCTATGGCAACGGTGGGAAGAGTGCTGCGCGCGGCGCTGGAAGTCAAACGAAGGATCAATCCATTGTTGGGGATCTACGGCTTCCTGATTACTATGGCGGACAAGCGGGCGTCGTTCACCATCAAAATCATTGAGGAAGTGCGCCAGTACCTAAAAGAACGCGTCTTCAAGACCGTCATACCGCGTGATCCTTATTTGGCTGAAGTCCCCAAACGCGGGGAACCCATCCTGGCCTACGAACTTGAATCGCCCGGGGCCAAAGCCTACATTCGGTTAGCGAAAGAAATTCTCACCGGAGGAGCCCACCTTCAGAGATCGCCTCAATGAACCACCCGCCAAGTAATCACGACATCCGAGTCCTCGTGGTCGATGATTCGCCTCTCATGGTTCGCCAAATCACCGCTTTCCTGCGAGAAGCGGACGGCGTGCAGGTGGTGGGCCACGCTCTGGACGGCGAACAAGCGCTGGCGAAGGTCGAGCAACTCAAACCCGACGTTATAACCTTAGACGTGGAAATGCCCCGAATGAACGGCATCACCGCGCTTAAGCATATCATGGTTAAATACGGCATTCCCACGGTCATGATCAGCGCGCTGACCACGGAAGGCGCCAGAATCACTTTCGACGCTCTCAAGTACGGCGCGGTTGACGTGATAGCAAAGCCTTCTCGTCGAGCGGATGAGAGCCTCGAAGCGCAAAAGGACGACATAATTGCGAGAGTCAAGCGAGCCGCGGTCATCAGGATCGGAAAGGCCCGATACGTCAGAATGCCCGATCGGGCTGTTCCTGCCAATACGGACAGGGGCCCGTTAGACTCCTCGTCTCGTCTCATCGGCGTAGCCGCGGGAATAGGCGGGTATTATTCTCTGCTTAGAATCGTGCCCGGCTTGCCTCCTGATTTCAGGCATGCGCTGGTTGCTGTGGTATTGCTCACACCCAAGTATCTGGACTTCTTCGCAACGTACCTCGCGGAGCACGCCTCAATCCCCGTCACGTTCCTTAGAGAGGATGAGATTCCTCACAGAGGCGTATGTTACCTCTGTTCCGCCGATGACCGCGTGAGCTTTGCCAAGAACAACAGCGGCGTGACAGCTCTGCGTGTTAGCCCGGCCGGGAATGATCCTGGACGGGAGGGCAGCGTCGATCTCATGTTTAGATCCCTAGCGGAAACCCTCGGCGGCCGGAGCGTGGGGGTGGTCCTGTCCGGCGCAGGGTGTGACGGCGCGGACGGTATTCACTCCATCCGGAACGCAGGCGGAACCACGGTTATTCAGGCTGTGAACAACTGCCTCGATCCTTCCATGCCCCTCGCAGTCCTCGAAAAAGGCCCAGTGGAAAGGATGCTTCCGGACCATGAAATCGCGCGGTTCCTCTCCGACCTGGAATATAAAGCGCACTAGCGCGTATTCATGTTTGAACGAGGAGCGGCGCCATGTCGGAATCAGCCGACATTGCCCGCATAGACCGCTGCCCGCGTCATGAACGACCAGATCAACCAAGCCGCCCAGCTCCAGGCCAAGAACACCCATCCTCCCATGATGGCTGCGACCGTTTTCTTGTTCACCCGAAGCGCGGCCTGCCGGGTATTGACCAGCAACCATGCCAGGCCCGCGATGAGTATGGGGTCGCTGGGGAAGGAGTACCGCGGCTTAGCAATCGCAACCGTGCAGAGCGCGGACGTTCCGACCAAAACACCCAGGGCAATCAAACGGAATTTCTTTTCCCGGTCGGACGGTCCACACAAGATGATTCCCGCCCATCCTCCGAAGAGAGCCAAACCGTAAAGTAGATTGGCAGAGATTAGGAGAGCGAGGCTGGGAGCCGTGAACCAAGGATTGTCGCGTTCGCTCCCGAGCGCCTGGAGCTGAGCGGTCTTGGGTGCGAAGACCCGAGCGAGCCTGCCCAGGGCACGCCTCGCAAACAAGAAAGGGTTTTCCGCAATAAATGCTACGGCGCGGGACCGCATCTCGTGGTCGGAAAGAAATTCCCGGTCCCTGACCACTTCTTCTTTGAGCAACTCTTTTCGATCTTGAATTTGTTCTTGCGTCGGAAAGGGATGGAACAAGTTCAAATCTTCAGAATAATGAGGCTGATTGCCAAGGTATAGATTGTACGCAACGTTCTCGGCAATGATGAATTCCCCGTGCGCCAAATAATTCCGCGTCACCCAGAGGCCGACCACACCCGCGCCCAATACTAAGGCCACACAAACTGATAACGCGCGGCTGGGCTTCTTGCCTGCGCCGACTGACGCCGGCGATGCCATGAACGCGATCCAGACCGCCAATACGGCGAGAGACGACCGGGTAAGGACCAGAAGCCCGATCATTATGGCGCCTACTAGAATGCGCCCGAAACCGATCGACCGTCTCGGATCGATCATCAAACATGCGCTCGCAAGAAAAAGGAGCATCGCGGGCATCTCGCTGGTGGCAAAGGAGGCAAACGAAATCGCAGGCACGTATATGGTGTAGAGAAGGCTTGCGATTAGGGGAGCCGGCCGCTCAAGGAAACGAGACAGCAGGGTATAGAGCAGACCGATATTGGCCGCGTCAATGAAAGTCCAGATCAGACGCGCATCATGGAGACTCCCGCCACAGCTTGATATGGCTGCCAACAAGGCGCTGGTGATCGGAGGCCACGAGATATCGAACTCTCCGGTCTCAAGGAATGACTGCGCGATCGACCAGTAGCCATGTTCATCGTTGGTGAACGGCGCGGATCGCGCCCAGATCCAAAACGGCGCCCTTATTGTCAGCACACATGTAAGTAGAACGATCCAATCGGAGCGCGGCAAGTGAAGCAGGCCCATCTGTCTGGGGTGGGATGCATCGCCCATCTCGGACACCAGTTATTCGGACATACGGTCTTTTTCGGGATTGCGTTAAGTAATCTGAGGGTTGCTCCTGATGTCCTGTCTCGCAGGCGCTGGGAGCGCTTACATAAGGTGGGAGTTCTTGGGGGAGGGATCTGGGAAGGGCCCTTCTTGCAAAAAGGGCCCTCCTTGGAAACTCCGACTAAAACTCCCACGCTTTGAAGCCGCTTTCATGGCCTGCATCAGAGCTGACCGGCCATCGGCTTGGCGTACCCGGTCAGCTCCGTGTAACCTCTTCCTCCAATTGCCTTTCCCGCACGAGCGCCACGTACTGTGACTGCGCCTTCCCAATAAGAGACTTCTGTAGTTTGCTCGCCGGAGAACTCCTGATCTTTGAGCGCGGGATCGACATCGAGGCTCAGTTCGAGACTCGGAATCCGGATTCGCCACCCCGATGGATAGGTCGCGCGGGTGTGGGGGCTCTGCCATGCGCCGGTAGAAGTCACCACGATCTCACGCCCTTGCAGGTCCAGCGACTGACCGTCCGTTTCTACAAAGGTGCCGAACACGGGCTCGCGGGCGCCGTCTTTCCTCCTCAGGTAGAAGATCATGAGCTCGGTTCCGTCATCCAGTTGCAGGCTGAACCAATCCCAGCCGACTTGGTCCGGCTGGAGCAAACCGGACCCGAATTCGTGGTCCATCCAGGCCAAACCCTCCACCTTATACGCGGTACCCCTGAACAGGATCGATCCCGTGGCTGCCAGCCGCGTGAGTGAATAGTAGTGCGACGCCTGGCCCTCTCGATCAGCCTTCTTGCTGTAACCTCCCTGTCCGTGAAGAACCGGCGGTTTGACCGGAACAAGAGTCAAATTAACGCCATGACCCGCTTCCAACGCCCTGAGTTGGATCTTTTCATCCTTTTCTTCCGCGCTCCATCCCCTGACTCGGACCTGCAGCCTATCCGGGGCCGCGCCGGCAAGGTTCGGACCTTCCCGCGAGATTATTTCCGTGTGGAAGTATTGGCTGTTGGTCAAATCGGAAACGGCAAAATGGGCCGGATAAACGTCTCGAACCGCCCAGCGGGATTGCCGCTGTCTCGTGTCGATGAACATGCTTCGCCTGAAGAATGTGAGCTGGAAGCCCCAGCGTCGACCTTCACTTGACACAAGATTGCCCGTGAAATACCACCATTCAGTCTGGAAATCGGGATGCTTCCCGTGATCTTGAGGAAAGATCAGAGTTCGACCGGGAACGGCTCTGGCGAATTCGAACTCTTGACCCATAGCCACGCACAGCCCGCAGGCTATGAAAAGGCCGGCCAATAGGGTAACAAACCTGGCCACTGCGCCTCCAAGCAAAGGATGAAGTTTGGGTGGTCCTGAGCCTAATACGATTTTCACCTCTGGACAAGCTCAACGTGGAAGGATACAACTTCCCCCGTCAAAGAGGATGTCCGACTGAGCGCGGTCGCCCTGCAGTGGCTCTATTTCTGAAAATGCCCGTCTTTCAATGACCATGTCTCCAATCAAATTCATTCATGCCGCCGATATTCACCTTGGTAGACCCTTCAGCGGTTTGCGGACTTCTCGCCCGGCCCTGGGAGATCTCTGTCTGCGGGCGGGATATGTCGCGTGGCAAAGGATTGTGAGGATTGCGATCGATGAACGGGCAGATTTCGTCACTTTGGGTGGGGATGTGTTCCACGGTCCGAACCCGCCTCTCAGGGCCCGGCTCGCGTTCAAAGAAGGGGTCGAAGCGCTTCAAGAGGCGGGAATACCGATGTTTATGGCTCTGGGGAATCACGATCCTTTGGACTCCTTTCCGGAGAATCTCCGACAGGCGCCGGGGCTGCACATTTTCGGCCCGGAGCCTTCCGGAGTGTCTCCGGACCGACCCGGTCTCCGAGGGACAGTGAAGGTCTACGGCGCCAGCTTTCCCACGCCCGTGGTGAAAGTGAACCTGGCACGGAGCTTTCGAAGGGAGCCGGGAGTGACCCTGGCAATCGGTCTTCTGCACGCAAACGTTTCGGGAATGACCGGCCACGATGATTATGCGCCCTGTTCGCTCCACGATCTTCGGGCTGCGGGCATGGATGTATGGTGTCTGGGGCATGTGCACAGACACGGGGTTCTTTGCCGGGACCCTTTGGCGCTTTACGCGGGGGCCAGTCAACCCGCGAGCGTGAACGAGGCCGGCATGGGAGGTTGCTCCGTGGTTTCCATTGAGCCGAACAGTCAGCCCGTGGAACGATTCGCGGCTGTCGCGCCGGTGGTGTGGGACAGGCTTGAATTGGACGCGAGCGACTTGGAAACTGATGTAGATCTGGTTCGCAACGCGGAACAAGCATGTATCGGCCTTCTCAATGATCACGAGCACGCGGAGGCGCTCGTGGTAAGGATCAACCTCGTGGGCCAACGAGATTCCCGGAAATATTCCTCGCCGGACGAGATGGAAGAGTTCGGCCAGGCCCTCTCAGAACGTCTGGAAAAGCTCTCGCGGCCGGTCTTCTTGGAGTCTCTCCGTGACCGGACGCGGATGGCCCTGGATCTGGATGGGCTGGCCGAGGAAAAGGGAGCGCTAGGGCGTTTCCTCAGATTGAGCGGTAGCGCAGTGTCAGACCCGGATCTGGCGGAGGATCTGCTCCGCGATCTGGAAGTGGAGCTTTCCAAGAGGCAGTGGAAACGCCACCTTGCTCCGGACTTGGATCCCCAACGCTGGCGCGATGATCCCCATGCTTTCGAGGAGATCCTTGTCGAGACGCAACGAGTAGCCGCCCGCATGTTCCTAGACGAGGCTTCGTGAGGCAAAATGCCGATTATGCGTGGACGAAATCCAGTGGTGAGAGGCTTTAGGTGGCGTGGATTGAAGGGATCCACATAGAACGTTTCGGCGCGTGCCGAGATCTGACCGTAGACGGCTTTGGACCGGGGACCAATGTCATCGTGGGCCCCAACGAGGCCGGCAAGAGCACGGTGGCTGAGTTCGCGCGCGGCGTGCTCTTTGGTTTCCGCCGTCGAAACGCAGCGAGCAACGTGTACGAGAGTTCCGATGGGCTTCCTCGATCGGGCTGGCTCACTGCCTGCGCAAGCGACGGTCGTCGATTCCGCATCGAAAGAAAAGAGGCCCCGAAGCGTCGAGAAGGCGTTCTCACCGTTTGGGACGAATATGGGGTCCCGGCGGCCTCCGCGTTGAGTTCGACTATTTCATTAGACGAAACCAACGCGAATGACGAACGTCTTTTCGCATTCGATTTGGATGGCTTGCGAGATCTCGACCGTGCCACGCTCCGGGGCAGGATCGTGGGGACTTCCTTGGGCTTCTCCAAGGTGAATCCGTTGGAGATCGTGAGACGGATCCGCCTCAGCATGAAGGCGTTGACCGCGCGACCGAGCGGCGATCTCGGTCCCGTCGCTTCAGTTATGACTCGCCTGAGCGAGGTGGAGCGAGAAATGAAGGTCCGCTGCCAAAGACCGAAGAGGCACAACGAACTTGTCAATCGCCTTGAGAAGCTCGCGCGCAGCGCGGAAGAGCTTTCCGATCAGATTGAGGACGCGGAAGCGAAGCTTCGGTCCCTGTGCGATGTGCTCCGCCACGAAGAGGAATGCGCTCGACTAACTGCCGTAGACAGGGAGATTTCAGCGCTGTCGGACGCTCGGGCTTTCCCTGCCCAGGGTCTGGTCAAGCTGGAACAGCTCATCGAGAGGCTCGACGAAGCCAGGAAAGCAGCGCAGGGCGCTAGGAATCGGTCCACGGGCATAGCGCAGGCGCTGAAGGGCCTTGATGATGAGCTGGCCCAGCTTGGGCCCGCCTGGACTCGGGAACGGTTGGAAGCATTTGACCCATCCCTTGTTCCGGACCAGGATCTCCACCGATTCAGTCAACAACGGGTTACTTGCCGCGAAGCATTGAGCCGGGCGAATCGGGAGGTGGCGGCGGCTCAAGAGAAATGCAAGCAATTAGCGGCTACGATTGATGCCCGGGAGAACGCTGCTCGCGAACTGAGTGAATCCTGTCGCGATTTCCTGACGCCTGAACAGCGTGCGTTGGTCTCCGAATGGAAAGATCACCAGGCCACCGCGAGGCATCGGGCTCTTCGGTTTTCGGAGGGCAAGGCTGCGATGGCAAGACTTGACGACGAGGCAAAGCGGCTCACAGAGATGCTTGAAGCGCTTGCCCATGACCGCGGAGCTGGATGGGCATGGATTCTAGTCGCCATCCTATTGTTTGTTACCACTGCAGGGGGCTTATTGCTCGTCCTCGTGGCCGATTCTTGGTCGGAGTCCTACAACTGGCTCTTCCGCGCTGTGGGGCTCTTCATGGCCATTGCGGGCCCCGCGGGCGCTTTCGCGACCCTCGGTAACAGGCGAGCCCAACAACGACGAGTCTCGCGCCAACAAGAAAAGGCGAAGCACCGCATTGCCGGGGTATCCAAGGAAATGAGAGCCGTGCGGCGACTCCAAAAGGAGACGCTTCGAAAATGGAAAGAGTCTAGAGCGCGAATGGCGGCGATCGCTGGGACCGTTCTTGGAAATCCTTCCGCACGCGCGCAGGAAATCACGGCTGCCGTTCAGCGATCTGTAATCGCAGAAGATGCGGTCAGGAAAAGAAAGGGCGTTGAGGAATCATTGAGACAGACCAAAGCGCAATTGGACGCCGAACGAATTCGTATGGCGGCCCAGAAGAGGACATTGGACCGGCGCATGGATGAGGGTGTCCAATTAGAAGCCCAATGGCACCGGTTCCTGCGTGAGAAAGGGATCGATGAGGACTTGGAGCCGGAAGAAGCCGCGGAACTGAATCGCCATCTGATGGGTCTCAAGAAGGATCTAAGGAGAATCACCGAACTTCGGACCGAGCATGACCTGCTTGCGCGTGGTGAGCAGCGGATGATCGCCGACCTGGAAGCTCGTATGACGTCTCTGCTGAAGGCGGGCGGAGTGGAAGATGAAGATTCGTTCAGAAAGCAAGCGGTTCGACACGATCGGCTCAGGGCGCTGGAGCAGGAGAGAGCTTTCTTGGTTGAAAAGCTGAAGCGCTGCGGACCGGCGGAGGAAGACCCGCTCCATTGGGCGACCTCGATACACTGGGCCGAATCCAGGGCTGAGGCTGGGCAACTTGAGCAGCGAATTGCTCTCCTCAAGGAAGAGCTTGGGGGGCTCCTTGAAGAGCGGGGTCGGGTGATCGGGGAAATGAACGCTCTGGAATCCGGTGACGACACCGATAGGTTGCTGGCTGAAAGAGAGCGGCTTCGGGCGCGGCTCAATGACGTGGCGCGGGAATGGATAGTGCTGAGGCTCGCTGAGCGTCTGTTGAGCAAGACCGTGTCGATCTACGAGGCGGAGAGACGCCCTCGAATTCTGGAGCGAGGTTCGGAAATATTCAGAGCGATTACCGGCGATTCATTTGACCGGATACTTTTTTCGTTTGATGGAAGTGGCGTGACCGCGGAACGAGCCGACGGAACAATCGTTCCGGAAGAATGCCTGAGTCGTGGCGCTCTCGAACAGCTCTATCTTGCCCTCAGACTGGCGCATATCGAAGTCTACGGAGTGGGTGAAGCCCCTGCGCCTTTGGTGATGGACGACGTGCTCGTCAATTTCGATCCCGAGCGCGTGAAGCGTTCTGTCATTGAACTGGAAGCATTCTCCCAGCGCACAGGAGTTCAGATCCTCTTTTTCACCTGCCACCCGCATGTGGCGGCCTGTTTCTCCCCAGAAGCCGAGCGGATCTATCTTGGTCAACGAAATGAAAGATTCTCCCCGACACTATTCGGGGAGAGATCGGGTTGGTATGCCGGAACGTGATTGAAGGGCGGAAGATCCAAACCAAGAGGTTCGCTGTCTATAGTCAGAGAGATCGGTGAGGCTGCCCGCGCGTGAGGCGGAACAACGGCGAGTAATACGAAGTAAGTCTCTATGGAGAAGGTGAACGAATGGCTTTGATCGCACACCGAGTTACCACGAACCATCTCATTCAAAACAGACCCACAGTAATCGGCGCAGTGTGGCTGTTCAGCGCCGTTTTCGCAGTCGGACTGGCCTTGCAGGCTGCCGATGCGTTCGGGCAAGCCGGCCCTGTTGGAGGGCTTCGGAGTCTCCAAGATTCTTTCCGCCAGATCTCACGCGGGGTCAAGCCGGCCGTGGTCAATATTTCCGCGGTTCGAACCATCACAACGCGCGGGTCCGGTGTGGAAGAAGACCCTTTTTTCATGAATGACCCGTTCTTCAGGCATTTCTTCCAGGACGAGCTCCTTCGGCGGTTCTTTCAGTTGCGGACACAGCCCCGTGAGTTTCGACAACAAGGGCTGGGGTCAGGCTTCATTTTTGATCCCCGCGGATACATTCTGACAAATCGGCATGTGATTAGAGGAGCGGATCAGATAATAGTCACCCTTGCAGGAGACAAGAAGTACAACGCTCGGGTCATCGGCGCGGACCCGAAGACCGATGTGGCGGTCCTGAAGATTGACGGTCAGAACCTTCCCTCCGCAAAGCTGGGCAATTCCACCGCGCTTGAAGTGGGCGACTGGGTGCTCGCCATCGGCAATCCCTTTGGCTTGGAAAAAACCGTCACCGCAGGGATCGTCAGCGCGAAGGGCCGATCCAAAATGGGCATCTTGGAAGAGGAGGATTTCATTCAGACGGACGCGGCCATAAATCGGGGTAACTCCGGAGGGCCATTGGTCAACATCGATGGGCATGTGATCGGTATGAATACGGCCATCGTCACCGACAATGACAGCAGGGGGTTCCTCGGCATCGGGTTCGCCATACCCATAAACGCGGTCAAGAAGTCTGCTGAAGCAATCATGGCAGGCAAGCACGCGCCGCAAAACGCGACCCCGCGAGGTTTCGGCGAGAGACCTTCGCAACGGGAAGCTCCCCGCGCGCCGCAGGATCCCATGAGGCAGATCCATCCTCCCGGAAGGCCCCCAGGAGGCAGTGTACTGTAATCCCGTGGAATTTGGCGACCCCGCGGAGCGCGGGGGAACTCATTGGAGGCAAGCGGAGGGTGGGGAAGCTCGTTCACTTTGCACGGACTTCTACACGATTTCCGGCGCGTTCTCGGTGATCGACTCAATCAAATGCACCAAGGGGAGTGTCTCAGAATGGCCGGCCAGGATGCGCCGCGCTTCCCGATGGTGATACAGCGCGCCCATGACGATCAAGTCTGTGACGGCGCCTTCCCGTTCCTGGTATGCGTCGCTGCTGATAGCGACCTCCGCGCCGATATCGTTGTAAACCCGTTTCAGGGACCGAGCCTTCTCTCCGGGCACGTTACGAATCAACACGTTCATGTAAACCGCGCGCGTCGCCATGAAAGCGCTGTTCCCCGAGCCAACCTCGTCAATGGCTACTGTGGCCTGACGGATGTCATCGAACCGTAAGAGTCGCCCCTCCATTGGTCGGCCTCCTCTGCTCACGGCATGTTACGGCGCATATGCCGGGCGAATACAGTTGTTTGTATAAGTTGATATTCTTGACCGATCGACTAAGAAAGAGTAAGCTTTTTCTCCATGCCGCAATACGGGAATACCCCGCGCCGGAGGTTCAGCATGGCCGATTTCCAGGTTAACAAAACGATTGCCGAGATCAACCAAAAGATTAAGGACGGCGAGGCCGTTGTGGTCACCGCGGAAGAAATGATCGGCATCGCCAGAGAAGTGGGCCCTGTGGAAGCAGCGCGCAAGGTTGATGTGGTCACCACGGGGACGTTCGGAATCATGTGCTCTTCCGGAGCTTTTCTGAACTTCGGGCATACAAAACCACGCATTCGAGCCAGCAAAGTCTTCCTGAACGGCGTGGAGGCCTATGCCGGAGTGGCGGCGGTGGATTGCTACATCGGCGTGACACAGACCCGCGAAGACGATCCCCTGAACAAGGTTTTCCCCGGTCGCTTCCGGTATGGCGGAGGCCACGTAATCGAGGATCTGGTGGCAGGCCGAGAAATCCAAGTGACGGCCAAATCCTACGGCACAGACTGTTACCCGCGGCGTTCTTACGAGGTAACCATGACGTTGAAAGACTTTCCCAACGCGTGGCTGCTCAATCCTCGGAACGCGTATCAGAACTATAATTGTGCGGTAAACTTCTCGAAAAAGACCATCTACACGTACATGGGCATACTCAGGCCGGATTGCATGAACGCCAATTATTCCACCTCCGGCCAATTGAGTCCGCTGCTGAACGATCCCTATTACCAGACCATCGGCATTGGGACCCGGATTTTCCTTGGTGGAGGCGTAGGATACGTGATCGGGGCAGGGACCCAACACAATCCGGGGGTCAGGAGATCGGAGAACGGCGTGGTCATGGGAGGGGCCGGGACCATAGCGGTGCGCGGCGATTTGAACGGCATGTCCGCGAAATACCTGCGCGGGGCTTCCATGACCGGGTACGGAACCTCCATGAACGTGGGAATCGGCATCCCCATTCCGATCCTCAACGAAGAGTTGGCCCGGCGCACGGGCGTCTCGGACGACGAGATTCAGGTCCCGGTTGTGGAGTACGGTTTGGATTATCCTGACGGCGGTGGATCGCCGATTACGTATGTGACCTACGGTCAACTCCGGTCAGGGGAAATAGAGGTTGACGGCCGCAAAGTCACCACAGCGCCCCTTTCGAGTTATGCGGTCGCGCTGGAGATTTGCGAAACACTGAAGAGCTGGATAAAGTCCGGGAGCTTCCTCCTTGGCGAGCCGCAAGAGACACTCCCGTCGGTTCCTCGGTGACATCGTGGCGATCGCGCTGGACTTGCCGGCGCTTCAATAAATTGTTCCAGCTCCGAGGGGGCAAATCGGGTAGGATACCGTGACCGCAGCGAACGTTATGGCTCCGGAAAAGACCTGGAGTCCCGCGTATCGCGGGACGGTTCCCCCCCGTGCCGCGAGCGCGCCCGAGGACGGTAGCGCCGGCGTCCCTGCCGGTCTACGGTTCTCCCGCGCACCGGGGTTGCGCCTGATCCTACGGAGCAAGACCGGCCCAAAGCAGGACTGATTGAGCGTGACGGGAATCACTTTCTTTGAACCGAAAACTTATCGGGACTTTGGCAAGAGCGGCCGTTTTGAGGCTTTCCGCGTGGTCGTGGAACAATCCGACTTGTACGTAAAGGCTCACCGGAAGCTGGAAAAGGAGACTTACCAACTCCTCTGTGAATGTCGGGCTCAGGTGGAAGACGCTATTGCCCGACGGAAAGACTTCCTGACGAGTCTCATTCCTCTTGACGAGGATCCGCGGGACGGCCCTGTGGCCGCGCGCATGGTTCAAGCGGGGAAGAAGGCAGGAACGGGCCCCATGGCCGCGGTGGCAGGCGCGGTGGCCGATTTTGTCGGCCAGGGCCTCATGCAATGGTCTCCGGAAGTGATCGTCGAGAATGGGGGCGATATCTTCCTCAAGGTGGACGAGCCTATGGTGGCGGGCATCTTTGCAGGAACATCACCATTTACCAATCGGATCGGGTTGCGCATCGAGCCGACGTTGTTGGGCTTGGGTCTCTGCACATCGTCTGCGAGTGTGGGGCACTCCCTCAGCCTGGGCAAGGCCGATGCCGCAACGGTGATTTCACGAGACACGCCGCTGGCCGACGCGGTGGCTACCGCTCTTGGAAATCAAGTGAAGAAGCCTTCCGATCTGCAAAGGGCGGTGGAATGGGCAGTGAGCGTCCCTGGAGTGGACGGCGCGCTGGCAATTATCCGCGACCGTATCGCGGCGCAAGGTAACGTGGAGCTGGTTGATCTTTCCACGCAGGACAAGGAGATGAGCAAATGAAGTCAGACAATGTGCTTCTCATATTTAAGTCCAATATTATGTACAAGCCGGTGATCTATCGCTTGGCCAGGGACTTCGATCTGATTTTTAACATACTGGAAGCCAAGATACTCCCGCGTCGTGAAGGAAGGATACTTCTGGAGCTCAGAGGCGACCAGGGCCAGATCGATCAGGGGATCAAGTTTCTGGAGGAACACGAGGTCGTGGTCGAGCGTCTTGCGGACAAAGTCTGGCGGGAGGAAGATCGCTGCGTTCATTGCGGCGCGTGCACAGGGCTCTGTCCCACTCACGCTCTTAGCATCACCTCACCTAATATGCGGGTGGCCTTCGACGTGACCAAGTGCGTGGCCTGCGGCATGTGCGGCCTGGCATGTCCCTTCGGCGCGATGCGGGATATAACCCTCTTCGACCCCTTCGCAGAAGGCCGCACCGGGCAACAGTATCAATAATACCGTGATCCCTCTTCGCTTTCAGAGAGGTAAGCATCGGGGAGGACCTTCTTGTAAGAAGGTCCTCCCCGACCCCCTCCCCAAGAACTTCCACCATTTTTCGGAATGCTCATTTCTCCTGCGAGGAAATGAGCATTCCGAAAACCGTGGGAATTTCTTGCCTGAGCCGTGGAGTACCTCTCTCACAAAGAAGATTTCCTCGATCTTGCCTCTTTGAATGCGCATCAGTATCAGCGCCTTGCCGGCGGCTTTCCGTCAGTCAATTACTCAGTGCAAAGCCAGATGAACCGAAACGGCTATGACAACCAAGTAGCCCCAGTAGATGAGACCCAAACCGAACGCAAGAAGGGCCCTCTTCCATAGCGTGTAAGCCGCGCCGGTAGGCTGATTCCTCCCCGGGAGAAGAGGCAGGTTGCAAAGCATGCCTAATACGAGAAGAGGCACTAATGACATGGGAAAGGGTGAGAGTGCCTCTATCGCGACCGACACCCGCGAGGCTGTTCCCACGAAGGCATAAGTTACCTCAATCACTGCCACCGCGACTAATCGTCGCACGGTCGGTCGAGCTTCTTTGTGCAGTATTAGCCGAAGAATCAGCGACTTGGTGACTGTGGCAAGGGTTGCCAGCATCAAATATGGAATGAGTCCCCCTAGTATCAAACCGACAGTTATTGTCGGATCGCTTGGATCGAAGTAGAGTGGCCGGTCAACGTTGGATGGCGCGGAAGCAACTATCCGCAATGCAGCTTCGGGCAGGAACATTGTCATTTCAGCCTCGAGACGTTATTCGCGTCGCGAGCACCCACTGTGTGTCAATGGCCGAAATTAAGAAGATGTCTACTCGCTCTTTTTCTTAGCCAGTCTCTGTTCCTCAAGCTTTCTCAGTTCCCGGCGCATGATCTTGCCCGTGGCCGTGAGCGGCAGTTCGCTCACGAACTCCACTTCGCGGGGGTATTCGTGAGCGGCAAGTTTGGTCTTGACGAACTTCTTGATCTCTTCTCCCAGCTTGGTTGAAGGCTCGGTCCCCGGTTTGAGAACTATGAAGGCTTTCACGATCTCGGTTCTTACCTCGTCCGGCTTGCCGATCACCGCAACCATGCTCACACCCGGATACTTGAGGATGCAGTCTTCGATCTCCGCAGGGCCGATGCGGTATCCCGCGCTGGTGATCACGTCGTCCTTTCGTCCAACGAACCAGAGATAACCCTGGTCATCCTGCCGGCCTAGGTCTCCCGTCAGGAGCCAGTCATTGACGAATTTTTCCCGTGTGGCGTCCGGGTTACCCCAATATTCGAGGAACATCACCGGGTCAGGGCGCTTGATAGCCACTTCACCCACGGTTCCGGGCGGCACAGGCTCGCCCGCTTCGTCCACAGGCGCGACCGTATGCCCTGGGACAGCCTTGCCCATTGACCCCGGCCTTATGTCCATGACCTCCCAGCAATTTCCCACCACGAGGTTGCACTCGGTCTGGCCGTAGAACTCGTTTATGGTGAACCCGAAGGTTTCCTTGCCCCATTCGAGTAGCTCTTCGCCCAGTGTCTCTCCGCCGGAGCCGATTGTGCGCATCTGGTACGAGTAGCGTTCCCGCGGATGGGAAACCTGACGCATGAGTTTAAGCGCGGTGGGCGGAATGAACGCGTTCTTGATGTTGTGTTTCGCAATCAGTTGGAAAGCTTCTTCCGGATCGAACTTCTTGGCTCGGTATGCGACGACCGGCACGCCGTGATGCCAGCTCGGAAGGAGCACGTCGATCAGCCCCCCGATCCATGCCCAGTCCGCCGGGGTCCAAAAGAGGTCACCTTCTCTGGGGAAGAAATTATGGGGAAATTCCACTCCGGGGAGATGCCCCAACAGCACCCTGTGGGCGTGCAGCGCGCCCTTGGGCGGCCCCGTGGTGCCGGACGTGTAGATGATGAGCGCGGGATCTTCCGCGTCGGTCTGCACAGGCTCAAATTGGCTGGAACCCTTTTCTACAAGGCCCCGGAAGTCGATGAAAGCGTCGGAGCCTTTTTCGCCGCCGACTACGATGACCGCTTTCAAATTGGGTAGGGAAGCCCTTATTTCCTCGATCTTGGAGTAATTCGCCCGATCGGTGATAACGACCTTGGCTCCGCTGTTTGACAGCCGATACTGGAGCGCGTCCACGCCGAATAGCGTGAACAGAGGAATCGCAACCGCGCCGATCTTGTACGCCGCAATATGACCGATCGCTGTTTCAGGGCTCTGACCAAGCAAAATCCCGATGCGGTCGCCGCGCTGGATGCCGTGAGCCGTGAGGCCGTTTGCCAGCTTGTTCGAGAAATTCCTGAAGTCCCAGAAGGTGTACCGCTCCACGCCCTCGCCGGGGACTTCCGAGATCAGGGCGACGCGCGATCGGTCAGAGGCCCATTTGTCGCAGATATCCACGCCAATATTGTATGACCGCGGCACCTCCCAACGAAACGCCTGGCGACATTCGTCATGTGTTTTTGAGGGCTTGAGCATGGTCACCTCGCGGGAGCGAATCTAAACAGGCTTGAATGCCAGGAAGGTGGCGCCTCGGTCGCCTTCCCCTCTGTGAAGATATTTGACCTTCATGGCCGCGCCCACTTTAATCTCCTCGGGTTTTTTTGTATCCACATCCTCGATGCGGGCCGTCACCCGCGGGCCCTCATCGAGCTGTATCACCCCCGTGCAGTACGGATGATCGCGGGTATAGCCCTCCTGTTTCATGAACGGCGGTCCCACGGCGATACACGTGAACGCGCTGAGCTTACCCACGCCTTTCATCTCGACCCATTCCATTTCAGACGCGCCGCATTTTACGCAGATCGGACGGGGCGGCACAAAAAGCTCCCCACAGGAGCGGCATTTTGAACCCATCAGCTTCTCTTCTCGGAGGAACGCCTCATACGAAATATCGTTGAAGGGTTTCTTTTCCATGATCCTCACCTCCGCTCGAAGATCGTGAACGTGCACGTGCCGCCTGTGCCGCCCAGGTTGTGCGCGGCCCCGATGCGCAGGCCCTTGATGGGCAATTGCCGCTCGCCGGCTTCACCCCGCAACTGTTCCCAAACCTCCATGAGCTGTGCCACGCCTGTGGCGCCGACCGGGTGCCCTTTGCACTTAAGACCCCCCGATGTATTGATCGGTTTGGAACCATCCCGCCTCGTCGCGCCCTCTTCCACGGCCTTGTAGGCCTGGCCCGGCTTGAAGAAGCCCAGATCCTCCATGTGGATCAGCTCGGCTATGGAGAAACAATCATGCACTTCAGAAAACTGGACGTCCTCAGGCTTCAACCCTGACATGGAATAGGCTTCCTCAGCCGCGTATTTGGTCGCCTGGAATGTGGTCAGATCGTCCGCCGCATGGAAGCCGCTGCCGCTCCCCTGCCCCATGCCGACCACGTAGAGCGGAGCATCGGTGAAGCGCCGGGCCAATTCTTCCCCGACCAATAGAGCGCAACTTGCGCCGTCGCTGATAGGGCAACAATCAAAAAGATGCATGGGCCACGCAACGACCGGATTGGCATCCTGATCCCGCAGGAACTCTTTTTCGTCTTGCCAAGTAGGTTCTGGAAGGCCCTTTTCACTTGCGCGGCGACGTTTGGATTCCATCATGGATCGAATGGTGGCTTTAATTTGAGCCCGAGGATTGAGCGCGGCATTGTTGTGGCTCTTGATGGTGACGTTCATCAAGTGCTCACGGGAGGCCCCGTAACGGTCAAAATAAGCCGTGGCAACCGCTCCGAACACCCCGGGAAAGGTGAAGGCCGCCCTCCCTTCGTAGGGCGCCGTGGCTAAAGCCAAACCTTCAGCTACTTCCTCGGTGGAGCGCTTGGACATCTCCTCGACCCCGCCCACCAGGACCATGTCGTAGAAGCCGGATGCGATCGCAAAGATGCCCTCACGCAGGGCAAGCGCGCTCGACGCGCACGCGCCTTCCGTGCGAGTGGCGGGCTTGGGCACGTGCCCGATCAAATCGGATACAATCGGGCCCCAGTGCGCCTGATGGATGAAAAAGTCATTGGAGAAATTGCCGACGTAAAGGGCATCGATGTCCTGAGGGTCTGCTCCCTTGTCCACCGATGCAATCATGTTCCGGAAGGCTTCCGCAAAGAGATCCTTGGAATCCCTGTCCCGGAACATGCCGAACTTCGACATGCCGACCCCGACGAGCGCTACCCCTCGTCCCAGCTTTCTGGGCCTCTTCATGGCGCACCTCCGACAGACGTACAAATTCTCAGGTGTATGCAGTGGTTCCTGAATACTACGCGAGCAGGCTGGAAGTGTAAAGCAACGGCTGCGACATGGACACAGCAACGTAGGATGCGGTGAATGAAATGAACCGCATCGGTGGAGGCCTCCTTGCTCTCGGATGCGGCCCCCCCGGAACATTTGGGTCATCGCATCTTGCCGTGGACAACGTGTAAAGCCGCGACAGATGCGGTTCGTCCCGCGCGGAACGCGGGACTCACGACATCCTACTCAAGAATTTGCTATCGGCTCAATCCGGATTGACAGGGGTCTTGCAGGAACGACACCGCTTGGCGCCCCGAAAGAGGTTGTTTCCGCATTCAGGGCAATTGTACCGTTTCTCTTCTTCCTCGACCCACCTGTCAGTTCCGAAGGATCGGCGGAAAGGAACGGCCCGCATGATCACCTGTTTGCCTACCTCAATGGGGAAGGTTTCGATGAACTGGCATGGGAAATCGCCACATTGGTGACAGCCTTCGTAGCTCTTTCCCTCCGCGCACGACCTTATCGGGCAAGTCCGGCAATACTTGAATCGCACCGTTCCAAGGCAACCCTCGCAGGCGATCTCCTCAGGACCGCACCCATAAACCGGAGCGAGCTTCTCTTTGAATTTCTCGTTTCCCTCACGGTGCGCTACGTAAATCCCGCACACACCACAGTAAAGGCCGCATGGCGCCAACAACGCTTGGTTGATCATGGAACCTCCTCGCTTGCTTGAGTGAAGGCCATTCGGGGTCTTCACCGCTCAGTCTCGGGCGGCGCCCCGTAGGCTCTGTCCCAGTGTTCCTGGTAATCTTTTGACTCTTGTTCCCACTGGGTTGTGACCCACGGAAGCGCCGGCTCGCAGAGCGCTCGGATTCGTTCCAGGATGTCTCTGCCGCCGTGAGGCGTGAGCAGACCGATACGCACGCGGCGGAGCAGCAGGTCGGAGAGGTGTCGAACCTGCTCAAATCTCGCGGCAAAGGGCAATTCGGCCCACAAGGTATGGGTCCCTGGTATCGGTTGCAGGTCATTGGGATGGGCTATCTGAAGGAGCTCCAGGGTGTCCATCCCGTAGCGGCCGAAGAGCCGAGTTTTGATTTGTCGGGGAAGTCCTTCCGAGCCAGGAATCGTTTCGGGCGCAGGCATGAACAGAGGTCCTTTTGACGGTTCGGCAGACGCGTCTCTAAGGAACGGCTTGGCAGCCGCGAGCGCGTCCCAGGCCAACCGATAAAATGTCGTGAGTTTACCGCCCGTGATCGTCACGAGCCCATTGTCCACCCAAACCACGTGCTCACGCGATTCCTGGGAAGGGGCGCGTTTGCCTTCGCTGAGCACCGCTCTTATTCCCGCAAATGTGGATAGACAGTCAGCCAATGAGATCCGAAGCGAAGGGAAAAAGACCTCCAGCGCGTGCATCAGATACGCGGCTTCCTCCGAGGTTATGGCAGGCTCGTGGGAGATATCCTGGGAGTGATCCACATCCGTGGTGCCGAAAAGGACCGCGCCTTCCCACGGCAGCACATATACGGGCCTCCTGTCCGTGGGATGCGTCAAAGCGACAGCTCGGTCAAACGGCAAGACGGCTGCAGGAAAGACAAGATGGCTCCCGCGCAGCGGCCGCAAATGTTTCCCCGGTTCCGGTGAAGAGTGTAAGCGCTCGGCCCACGCGCCTGTGGCGTTGATCACCGCGCGAGCTGAGACCTCCCTGGTCTCATGCGTCTCCGTGTCCTCCAGGACTGCGCCGACCACCCGATTTCGAGCGTCGCGCATAACCTGCGCCACGGATGTGTAATTCAGCGCACACGCGCCCGATCTGATTGATTCGCGTATGAGCCGCAACACGAGCCGCGCATCATCCACCTGCGCGTCCACGAAACGAAAGCCCCCGATAAGACCATCTTTCTTGATTCCCGGAACCAGCGCCGTGACTTGCTCGGCCGACCGGAAGTTGTGGCGTTTCTTGCCCGCCATAAGGTCGTACACGGTGAGCCCGATTCTCATGGCCCATTTGCCGGGTCCACGACCCGAGTACAAGGGCATGAGGAACTCCAACGGTTCCACCAGTCCTGGAGCCTCTTTGAGCAGGCGTTCCCGACCGATGACCGATTCGCGGGTCAGCAAGAATTTGCCCTCCTTCAAGTATCGGAGGCCGCCGTGCGCCAGCTTCGCGGACCTGCTCGACGTGCCCCAGGCAAAATCCTTCTGCTCCACAAGCAGCGTTTTCAGGCCCATCCGGCCGGCTTCCCGCAGAACGCCCGCGCCGGTTATGCCCCCGCCGATCACGATGAGATCCCAATGCTGGTCTATGTCCTTGAGGCTCTTCTGATTTTCGTTTTGAGTGCTCATGGCCCGCATTGTACAGCGCGTCTTGAGAATTTCCAAACCAATGTGCAAAGGCTCGAAGCCTAATCGTGGATTAAGGATGGTCTTTGTGCTATGTCTGCCTCACTTCTCTCCACCGCGTTGCATGGGTCCAAGAAGCCGGAAAGGGGGTGGCCTGTGAAGGACGTGATTCTCTCCATCGATTGCGGCACGCAGAGTTTGCGTTCCTTACTCTTTTCCTCCGCCGGAGAGCTACTCGATAAGGCTCAATCACAGTACGAGCCCTATTTCAGCGCAAGACCCGGATGGGCGGAACAGGATCCGGAGATATTCTGGCGAGGTGTGTGCGAAACCTGCCGGACTATTAAAGAGCGCAACCCAGCCCTTTTCGAGCGAATTGTCGGAGTCGGGGTAACCTCTCAGAGAGACAGTATGGTCAACGTGGACGCGGACGGCGCGCCCCTGCGACCCGTTATCACCTGGCTTGATCAGCGAAAGGCCCAGAGTGTTTATGTTCCGGGGCGACTGATGAGGCTGGCTTTCCGAGCGGTCGGAATGTATGAGGCGATCAGCAAGGGGCAGACCGACGGAAAGTGCAATTGGATCAGACAATACCAGTCTGAAATTTGGGAAAGAACGCACAAATACCTTCAGGTGTCCGGCTTCCTGAACTACCGATTGACCGGGGAGTTCAAAGACTCCATCGCATCTCAAATCGGACACATCCCTTTTGACTACAAAAGGATGCAATGGGCGTCAAAACGTGAACTGACCAGCAAGCTCTTCCCCATCGAACGGAGTAAGCTGCCTGAGGTTATTACGCCCGGGGAACGGATCGGTGTGGTCTCGCAGCGGGCCGCGGACGAAACCGGCATCTCGGCGGGAACTCCGGTGATAGCCTGCGGATCGGACAAGGGTTGCGAGACCATCGGGATGGGCGTGGTGAATGAAAAATCGGCAAGCCTTAGCTTCGGCACCACCGCCACAGCGCAGACCACCACCAGACGATATTTTGAGCCCCTACGGTTCATGCCGCCATATCCCGCGCCCATTCCGGGTCATTACAACGCGGAGGTGGAAATATTCCGCGGCTACTGGATGATTACGTGGTTCAAGAACGAGTTTGCTCACAAAGAAGCGCTTGAAGCGCAACAACGAGGCGTGCCGGTGGAACAGGCGCTTGACGAGCTGCTCCGAGAGGTTCCCGCGGGTTCGATGGGTCTGCTCGTGCAACCGTACTGGGGGCCCGGCTTGAAACATCCTGAAGCAAAGGGCGCAATGATCGGTTTTGGCGATGTGCACCGAAAGCCTCATGTGTATCGCGCAGTAATAGAAGGGCTGGGCTATGCGCTCCTGGAAGGTCTGCGCCGCATCGAGAAGGCGGGCAAACATCGGACCGAAAGAGTTGCGGTTTCCGGCGGCGCGTCTCAGAGCGATGAAATATGCGCTATTACCGCAGACATCTTTAATCTGCCCCTGGTGAGAGGCGCCACATACGAAACATCCGGCTTGGGAGCGGCAATCGTAACCTCGGTAGGGCTTGGTATCCACCCGTCCTTCGATTCGGCCATAAAGGAGATGGTGAAATATCAGAGGACCTTCGAGCCCAATCCTCAAAATGTCACTATCTATCGGGAGTTGTACGAGCGCGTGTATCATAAAATATACGCCGCGCTCAGGCCCTTGTACGAAGAGATCCGTGAAATCACGGGGTACCCTGAAAGAACTGAGGAACCTAGGAGCAGAGTGTAGATGAAACAAGACGGCGCTTTCTATCCCGACTGGACCAACGAGCCGCCAAAAGAAAAATCTTATCGTTCCATATTCAAGTGGGGAGACCCTCACGGTTTCAAGCACCCGAACCGCAAACTGTATGCGCTGTTGAAAGAGAAATTACACCTGACGGACGACGATTTCAAACACAAGCGACAGACGGGGAATGCCGAAGTTCGGATCGCCCAATCAGTGCGCCTTTCCAACGCGCGGATCGATACATTTCGTGACCTGGTGGGAGCCGAAAATGTTGATACGGACGATTACTCACGGGTCCGATTCGCGACGGGGAAAACAACCGAAGAGGCGATGATGCTGCGGGAAGGCGTCGTAGGCCCGGTAGCTGATCTGGTTCTGCATCCGCGCGACAAAGAAGATGTGCTCAAAGTGGTGGAATACTGCGATCAACAAAGGATTCCTATCTATGTGTACGGGGGAGGTTCTTCGGTAACATTGGGCCTGAGGCCGACTAAGGGCGGCGTCACTTTAGTCATGAGCACACATATGAATCGCGTGCTCAACTTCAGTGAAATCAATCAGACTATCACAGTTGAGCCGGGGATCATGGGCCCGGATTACGAACGAGCCCTCAACCGGGCCCCTGAGCTTTACAAGGCCGAACGACGATACACCTGCGGTCATTTTCCCCAATCTTTCGAGTATTCCACCGTGGGTGGCTGGATTGTCACCCTTGGCTCAGGCCAGGAATCGTCTTACTATGGTGATGTATACGATCTTGTCGTAAGTCAGGAATATGTGACCCCGGCAGGCTGCTTCAAAACCGCGGATTTTCCCGCTACCGCCACCGGACCGAAGATCAACGACATTATGAAAGGCAGCGAAGGCGCATTCGGTGTTCTGGTGAGCGCGACGCTGAAAGTATTCAGGTATTGTCCCCAAAACGATCAAAACTTTGCATTCATGTTCCCTGGTTGGGAAGCTGCCGTGGCCGCATCGCGGGAGATCAGCCAGGGTGAATTCGGTATGCCTTCCGTATTCAGGATCTCCGACGCGGAAGAGACCGACGTGGCGTTAAGACTATACGGCATCGAAGGGTCGATCATAGACAAATTCTTGCGCCTACGTGGCTTTCGGCCGTCTGAACGGTGTCTTTTCATTGGTCGCAGCCAAGGCGAACGAAGTTTCGCGAAGAATGTGAAACGTAATGTCACAAAAATATGTCGGCGCTTTGGAGGCATGTATCTCACCGGCTACCCTGTGCGTCGTTGGGAACACGGGCGATACACCGACCCGTACATGCGCGAGGACCTTAACGATTACGGCATACTCATCGATACCCTCGAAACCGCAGTCACCTGGGAAACCATCCACAAGGTCCATCAAGGCGTGAGGGCGTTTGTCAAGAGCCGGCCTGATACCATCTGTATGACGCACGCGTCTCACTTTTATCCTCAAGGGACGAATCTTTATTTTATCTTTATCACGCGGGCGCAGGATTTGAAGGAATACAGAAAGTTTCACGCCGGCATCATAGATCATATCGAACGGCGCGGGGGGTCGCTAAGCCACCACCACGGCGTGGGCAGATTGATGGCTCCTTGGATGGAACGGCATATGGGGTCCGCACAGATGAACGTGCTCCGCGCGTTGAAGAATCATTTCGACCCGAACAACATTATGAATCCTGGAGGCGCCTTGGGCCTCGATATGGACGCACAGTCCGTTCAAAAGTGAGCTCTTGAAAAGAGCCGCCGGGCAAGCCCTTTGGTTCAGGCCCTCACTTACTCACCGGCGGTGGGGTGGCGCCAGGCTCGCGCGTTCACTTCTCGGCAGGCAGGAGCGTCGCGTGATGAGCCACGAGCTGCCATTCTTTGCCGACCTTGGCAAACACATGCGTGAAGCGGTTTACGCCTGTTATTTCCTTCCCTCGGGATAAAACCTTCAGAGTGAACTTACCCGTAACAATCGCGGTGTCTCCAAAGGTGCGCACATTGATCTCTTCCGGCACAATCGGAGCAAGGAATTTCCTGTTACCCGACCGGAGTTGTTCGATAAACTGCGCTTTGGTTTCCACCAGGCCGGTACCGTGAATATAGTTGATATTGTCCGCGAGAAGCTTTTCAAGCGCCTCAACGTCACCCTTGAACACGGCGTCTGCCCACGCTTGCTCCAGTTTGCGAACGTCTTCTTTCGATACCTTAGGTGAATGCGCCTGCGCCTGGAGCTGGTAGACCCCAATGACCAACGAGATCGCGAGAATCCCCACAAACAAGTTCTGGCCGATAATCTTTGCGATTGCGCCGGGAGCCGGAGCAGATCCGCCTTGTCCAACGCGTGTTTGTTCGTTCACGATCCGGGCTACTCGATACAGTGGCTTATCCATGACAAACTCCCTTCCTTCAGCGGTGAGAGCGCGGGAGACTATGTCTCAGCCGCGCCGAGAAACAGCATATTCTCCGATGTCCTACTGGGGGACTTTTCAACGTCGAATCGGCCACCTTTTTTAAATTATCGGACAGGCTGAGCGGTCGCTTGCGTTTCTACTATGTTCAGCCACTTCACCAAACCCCAATTTAGCAAATCCGCCGCCCGCGCAACATCGAGACGATATTTTTCCGGTATGAGAGAACAATCCACCATATAAACTCCATCCTTTTGGGCAAGAAAAGGACAGGACGCCAATTCCTCATGGTCCAACTGGGAAAGCCACCAATATGCCCGGTTGAGGATCGCTTTCAGGCTCTTTACCTTAAAACTCTGGGCCGTATAGTTGTTGGCAAAGAGCATCAGTTGCTCAATCGCATGGGCGCTCGAAAATTGCTCCAAGAGATCGCGATCTCGTTTTATTGCGAAGAACGGCGCGACAAGTGACAGGCGCATAGTGGAAGGGCAAAGTTGCTTCCACGACCGTGTGATGGACTCCAGCAGAGAAGGTATATGCGCGGTTGAGGGATCGAAATCATGAAATCGACCGTCTGCTTGCAGATGAGGAAAGGCTTCTCTCAACTCCTTTTCGGCCTCATGCAATACCAGGAAACTCGATTCATGATCATTCCAAAACGTATCTTTCAGACCCTCAAGAGCAAGCTCGCCCCAGCTCTTCGCATAAATGAGACATAAGTTTCCGTCACGCGTTCCACGCGTCCAAGTTCCTCTTTGTACGAGCGACAGAGCATGGGATGTAAACACGTCTTCGATTTGTTTCAGTTCTTCTTCGTAAATGAAGGTCACCTTTGCGGCTTGCAGGACATGGTCCACCAGAACGATCTGAAGCACTTGATGTCCATAATCAAATGGCTGGTGAGGTGCCTCCCATTCTTCGTACGTGAGAATTTGGAGTTCCCGTTTGAGCGCGTCGGGCAATCGATCTATGCCTTCCTGACCTTCCGCGTTCTCCTTCGGGATGATGACGGTTCGGCACCCCGCGTCTCTGGCGGTTTCCAGCTTGGCGACCAGGGCGCCGATCGCGGTAATGCGTCCGTGGGTGTCGATTTCGCCGCTCATCGCAACGTCTCTCCGAATCACACGCCCTGAAAGCGCCGAAGCAAGGGCCAGGGCAATCGCGCCTCCGGCCGAAGGCCCGTCTTTCGGGGTGGACCCTCCCATAAAATGCAAATGAATCGGCTGCCGCGCCTGCTCCAGATCTATTCCCAACTGATCGGCCCAATGCAAAATCGCCGTGGTGGCCACCCTCCGGCTCTCGTCCATCACTCGCTCGATATTTCCCGTGGCATGCACCATACTTACATACCCATGCCGGTCTCCGCGTTCCACGCCCGTTTCAATGAGAGTGGCTTGCACGGGAATCACCGAACCGATACCCCGCTCCACATTGACCCCGAGGGCCATCATTTCTCCTATTCGGTCGTCATTATTGATCATGCGGGGCTTCGTGGGGGCTTCCAGATAGCGTTTGAGCGAACCCCTGGTAATGCGAACCGACGTTTCCGCGCCGGTGAGGATTTCCTTTCGGAACACTCTTAGGAAGAGTTGCCGGATGATCCTCTCCAGTTCGCGCACGCCGGCTTCATGGGTGTATGTTGAGATGAGGTGGCGCAAGAGCGGCGCCTCGTCTTCAGGATCGATGAAGATCTGGTCCGCGCTGATCAGGTATCGCTTGCGCACCCGATCGATGAGATGTTCCTGCGCGATAGCTATTTTCTCCTCGATGCTGTAATGGTCCAGCATCACTACTTCGCAGCGGTTCGCCACAGGAGGGGGGACGGTTTCCAGCGTATTGGCGGTGAGGATGAAATGAAAGTTGGAGAGATCGATGTCGATAGTGGTTTGTGTATACTTGTCGTGGAAAAGATGATTCTGTTCGGGATCGAGTATCTCAAGGAGCGTGGCAATAGCCACCTTGTCGGTTTTGTCCGCCTCGTCCATGATAAACATTCCGTTCATGACGCCCATCTTGATAATGCCCTGGACGATCGCGCCCGGCTTGGAGCCTTCATAGGTGAATCCGTGACCCCGCAGATCCGCCTCGTCCTTCATGCCGCCGAGAGATAGTTTGTGGAACGGTATTCCAAGGTTGTTTGCTATTGAAATGGCAAGAGAGGTCTTCCCCACACCCGCGGGGCCCACGAACAGAAAGGCGCTGCCGTTTCGCTTCCATGACGCCGCGTCCTTCTCGTCAAATTGCCGATAACGCCAGATGAGATTCGTGAAGAAATCGCAGATGATCTGTTTGGGCTTTTCCAATCCGTAATGACTTCTGTTAAGGCCTTCCTCAAATGCTTCGGGCGTCACGGTAATCTTTTGGATTTTGCCCCAATTGATTGCCAGGAGCGTCTCAATAAGCTCGCTGTATTTGTATCCGCTGACACCCGCGATGTTCAGTTTGTTCTTGTCGATGACCTCCGTGACCTGGCGAGGAAACGTCGGGTCGCCGCGAACTTCCTCTATGCGGTCCTTCAGGCTCTTTGTAGGCTCCTTGGCAACCGGCGCCACAGGTTCCACGGAAGGCGCGCGAAGGAGCGGCGGAAGCTCTCCCAACTCTTCAGCGAACTCCATGAGGCGTCGTTTGAAATCATCGAAAATATCGTCCGGGCTTTTGTCATCGAGTATCGCCTCAGGTAAGCCCAGTTCCTGAAATATGTAAACCACGCCCCAATTCTCTGTGAACGAATCAAAAACGGCCCGCGCTTCCTTTTCGTCCAGTTCGAGCTGAAGAATGAAAAGCCTCAACAGTTCCTCGAAATATGCTGTTCTTCGGAGTAGGGGATAGTACATGTCCTGACTGCGACGATAGCAAACGCCAAGCACCTTGGTCTTGGTCTCCGCGCAGAAGGCCGAAAAAACCCCCCGGACGAGCCGTTCGGGCATGTCGGCCAGCACAAAAACAAATGCGCTCAAAATGCGTCGTATCAACGCGTCGCAGGATTTGCCCTCTTCTATGCAGTCGAAGAGTGAAATGTACGGCTGTCCTTTCAGACCGTTCAATTCATCGGTGAGAGAGTGTCTTAAGGCCCTGTAGAACGTGGGATCGTCCGTCCGCTTCTGCATAGCAAAGTCGACGTCCGATTGTATTACGTCACGTTCGCAGGCTCCCGGATAGAGCATATGCTCCACCTGGTGACGCAGCATGAACTCCGCAAACGCGACCATCTTGCGTTCGCCGGGCGTGCCGTCGCCGATTCTTGCTTCCGGTTGTCCGGGAACAACAAATGCGAGAAAGTCGAAAATCCGCTCATGTATCAGGATCTCCCAGGAGGCGTCTTTTCGGGCCAGGAGGCACACTGCGCGGACCCGGTTGTCGCTGTCTTCCATGCGTGTGATTTTCAGATTGTCGCTCACCTGTCTGATCACGATGGGATCGGTCCCTCTGTGGCGCCGGAAATGGGGCAATACACGTCTGGCAAGAATAATCTTGAGGATTTCGACGACCCTCTTTGCCTCACTTTCGCTGGGCAGCGGCAGTGATTCAAGGACTGTATGGTCGAATTCAATAGGAATCATGGCGGCTCTCCACTTCTAAGCTGCCGCTGACCGATCTTTTCCTGTCCGGACCTTGTTCCGAAGCGCCTCGCGGACCTTTTGCATAGCCACGTAAAGCGGGGGGGTAAAGATGACGCCAAGGCAGGTTACGCCCAGCATTCCGGCAAAGACTGCCGTGCCAAGCGACTGCCGGCTCGCAGCGCCCGCGCCGCCGGCTACCACGAGAGGCAGCACACCGATGATGAACGCGAAGGAGGTCATGAGTATGGGTCTGAAGCGCAATCGAGCGCCTTCCACGGCCGCTTCGAACGCGCTCTTGCCCTGGGCCATGATCGCACGGGCAAATTCCACTATCAGGATCGCATTCTTGGCTGAGAGCCCCACCAACAATACCAGGCCCACCTGGGTGTACAGATTATTGTCCAAATGCCTGATGAGCAAACCCAGAGCAGCCCCCAGGACCGCAAGGGGAACCACCAGAACCACCGCCAACGGGTCGATCCAGCTCTCATACTGGGCCGAGAGCAGCAGCAAAACGACCAAGACGGCCAGGCCGAACACAATAACGATCTGTCCGCCCGCTCGTTTCTCTTGAAACGCCATGCCCGTCCATTCATACCCCATGCCGGGCGGGAGTTTCTCTCGCGCAAGGTTCTCCATGACTTGGATCGCCTGACCGGAGCTAATCCCGGGCGCCGGCTCCCCTGCGACACGCGCGGAAGGGAACATGTTGTAACGGTTTATCCGTTGCGGGCCTACAGATTCCTCTACTTTGACGAGGGTTCCCAACGGGACCATTTTGTTTTCAAGCGATCGCACTTGTAGCTTGGTAATATCTTCCGGCCTGGCGCGGTGCTTGCTGTCCGCCTGGACCTTCACCTGCCAGGTCCGTCCGAATTTGTTGAAGTCATTCACATAAGCCGAGCCGAGATACGCTTGCATGGTGTCAAACACCCATTGGAGGGGCACTTTCATGTTCATGGTCTTTACACGGTCCACATCCGCAAAAAGGGTCGGAACCGAAGCCCTGAACGTTGAGTTCACCTCATGGACTTCCCCTTCCGCATTGGCGGCGAGAGCCAATTCGCCCGCGGCCTGCGCCAACGCATTCACACCCACCGCGCCTTTGTCTTGAACCATTATCTCAAAGCCGCCGCTCTGGCCAACACCCACGATTGGCGGCAAAGAAAAGGGGAAAATAATCGCATCCTGAATTCTTGAGAAGCGAGAGAAGAGTTCCCGCATAATCACTTCTTTGGAGCGCCCTTCCTTGAGGCGCTCGTCCCAAGGTTTGAGCGCGGCAAAGCCACCGCCGAGATTAGCGCCCGCATTGTCGATGATTGAGAAGCCCGGAAGCACTGTGTAGTCACCCATGCCCTTGGTGGTCCTAAGGATCTCTCCCACCTGGTTCAACACATTCACGGTCCGCTCTAGGGACGCGCCATCCGGCAATTGGGCGTTGATCATGATCAGGCCGTCGTCCTCGTCCGGCAAGAAACCTATAGGAATCCTGACGAAACCGACATAGGTTAGCGCGACCACGGCCGCGAAGATAATCAGCGTGACCGTGAGCTTGCGGAGCCCGTACGTCACCAGGCTGGTGTATCTCTCAGAAAGACGTTCGAAGGCGCTGTTGAAGGCGCGGAAGAATACGTTTTTTTCACCGTGATGCGGCCTCAGCAGGAGCGCGCACAAAGCGGGGCTCAACGTCAGAGCATTGATCGCGCTAAAGAGGGTCGTGAACGCGATGGTCAAGGAAAACTGCCTGTATAACTGCCCCGTGATTCCGCCCAGGAAGGCTGCGGGCACAAAAACGGCCATGAGGACGAGCGTAATGCCGACGATCGCGCCGGTGATTTCATCCATGGCTCGAAGCGCCGCGTCCTTGGGACTCAGCCCGAACTGGGTCATGTTGCGTTCGACATTTTCCACCACCACGATTGCGTCATCCACGACAATTCCAATGGCAAGCACCATGCCGAACAGCGTCACCATGTTGATGGAGAAGCCCATCAGAGACATGACCGCGAACGTGCCGATGAGCGATACGGGTATGGTGACCGCCGGGATCAGGGTGGCCCGCCAATCTTGCAGGAAGATAAAGACCACAAGGAAGACGAGGATAAAAGCTTCGAAGAGGGTTTTGACCACCTCGTGGATGGAGGTGCGCACAAAGTCCGATATGTCGTAGACGACCTTGTAATCGACATCTGCCGGAAAATCCGTCTTCAGTTCGTCCATTTTTTTTCGGACTTCGTCGGCCACCTGAAGCGCATTGGACCCAGGCG
>VGSG01000009.1 GCA_016875095.1 Deltaproteobacteria bacterium | reverse complement strand
CCCGAGGAGCGCGGCCTTCGCTGTTTCTTACCTCTTTTCGCGCGCCGCCGGCGATGAGCGCTTTGACGCTCTCTTCGCACCCTTTGAACGCGGCCCAATGCAGCGGCGTGTCACCTCCGACGTCTTGATCATTGACGTCCGCCCCTCTTTGAATGAGGAGTTTTGCGACCTCGGGCCGAGCTTCCTGGCAGGCCCAATGCAGAGCGGTCCTGTCATTGAAGTCTTTGCCGTTTATGTCGGCGCCCCGGTCCAGGAGTAGCTCCGCCGCGTCCCTATGGCCCTGTCTGGCCGCTTCGATCAGGGCTGTAACACCGTACCGACGATGCCGCAGGTTGACATCCGCGTTGCGGTCCAGCAGGAGATTGATCACGTCCCAGTGTCCTTCCTCCGCGGCCCATGTCAGGGCGACCGCGCCGTCTTCGCTCTCCGCGTCCAGCCGCGCTCCCCGATCGAGTAGCAGTCGCGCCACGGGAGTGCGCCCACAGAGACAACACCACATCAGCGGAGTCAGTCCCATATACCCTGGAGCTTCTATGCCCGCGCCGCCCTCAATGAGTAGCTTCGCCACTTGTGTGTGGCCCATGCGCGCAGCGGAAATAAGGGCCGTATCCTCATTCCAAGAACGAGCGTCCGGGTTCGCGCCATGCTCCAGAAGCAGTTCGACCACTTTGATGTGCCCGGCCTGCGCGGCCAGGATTAGCGGAGTGCGGCCCGCGCCGTCGTGGCAGTTGACTTCGGCTCCCTGGTCAAGGAGGCTTCTTACCTCGTTTATTCTGCCGAGTTGAGCTGCATGGAGCAGTGCGGCGGACATGGGGCGCCCCGCGGAGAGAGTTACCTCTGGGAGAGCAACATTTGTGCCATGTCCTGACAAAACAGACCTGTCCCCTCCCCTCGGCGCACTGCGCGCTAATTCTCTTTCCAGGCGAGGCTTACCAAGTCGGTTGGCCGCGACCCGATGTGTGCAGGAAGCTGGAAGAGCAGGCCTTATGAAGCACCGCCACTACTCTCGAGCAGACCCCTGTCAGAAAACATTACAGATTGTAAAACGAATGTGCTCAGAGAGCGGTCCCAACCGTGCTTCTCGCAGAGGCAACGTCATGGAATTCCACAGGAGGTTATTGGCCCCGGTGTAATCAAAAGCCTTCGGCCTACGCGCGAATGGCGTCCATAGCTTGGTTGCCGACCCGCTGATTGGGACCTCAGTCCGCTTCGCCTGTCAAGATAAACGGAGCCCAGAAGAATGGGTGATCATATCCGTTATTTCTTACTTCCTGCCGCGCAAGCCGTAATGCTTCCGGCTTGCCTTTCCCGGACGAAAGATACTTGAAAAAGGCCTGAACCAGTTGAATGGAAGAAAATTCCGCCACACTCCACATGCTCATGACAACACTTCTTGCGCCGGCATACTGGAACGCGCGACCCATGCCCATTGTGCCCTCCCCGGATACTTGCCGTCCCAATCCCGTCTGACACGCAACCAAAGTAACGACAGAAGCGCTCATCTTCAGACCCATGACTTCGCTCGCTTTCAGGAGGCCGTCAGTTCCGGGCGGGACGAGCGAGAGCACGAGCAAGGGTTCCGCCATTCCGCGAGCGGAGCTGTCGACAAAACCGTGAGTGGCGAATACTATGAAGCCGTATTGAGGGAGCGACGGGGCAATCTTCGTCAGAAAAGTGTCTTTGCTGGCATCCAGGCCCACGTACACATCGCATTTGTCTTGATAGAGCTGGGAAAGGCCGTTTGCCAAATCGTCGGTCAACGGTAGCCTTGCCACCTCGACGTCACCGAGCCCTTCCTTTTTCATTGCAGCCATAATGCGAGATGCGCTTTGTGCAGTTTGGGCGCTGGCCAACTGGACCGCTCGTCGGGTTCTTGGATCATCGGCAGCGAAGACCGGGTCGGCAACAACGAGCAGTCGTGCCTGGTCCTCCTTCCTTTCTTGAATTGTTCTGGCGAGCGTCAAGGCGGTAACGGACTGATAGTAAATCAGAGGATTCCTGTCCCCGAAGAATCGGGCGCCCTTGGTCTGAGGCGCATCCCCAGACGTGTCAATGTCGCCCCCATCACTGAGAACGAGCATTTCTAGAGGCAAAACCCCCAAGCAATCGTCCGGAATAACGATTAATGGCGCACCTTCAGGAAGGGCCGCCACGACCTCTTCGATCAGCAGGGCAGCAAGTCTTCTTCCTGCATCAAAATCAAAACTCTTCAATTTCTCCACCAGGTCGTCTTCACCCGATGTCATTTCGAGCGCCTTCAAGAAATGACGCAGATCCTTCTCGATGAGTGTGCGCGAAATCGGCTTTAACACGCCTTTGATCAGGTCTTTACCCTTGGTGAGATAAATCAGGAGCCCGTGATCGGTTACGTCATACGCGAGAATCCACTCTGCCGGCCTGATTGCCGTTCTGGTCAAGTCCATGGGAGAAGGGTATTTGGTTGCGGCAAAGAGCGAATACTTGGATCGCAACCAGTCGATATGGGTCGTCAGTTCCTCCTTGGCTTGTATGATTTGAGGTTCCAGCGCCTCAATAGCCTTGGTTTCTTCCTTTTCGTATGCCGATCGTCTCTGTTTGAGGAGTGCTGTCAGACGCTCGTTCAACTCAAGATCCCTCTCCAGCACCCCTTCAGGAATGTCTTGAGTGCGACCCTCCACTCTTCGCGAAATAGCCTCGGAAAACATCCTCGCTTTAGCGTACTCAGATTCTTTGAGCGAGTCGCTCGGCTTGTTCATGCGCATGAGCACTCGCGCGATCCCCTCGTATGGGCCGGTCCTGAGGAATCCGCCCAGGCGCACATTGTGGAATTCCATTCGTTCATGCAAGCTGAGGTTGGCTCGAAGTTCCTCCACGGTTTCAATTGCCTTGCGGAATGAATCAGCGGCAGTAGCGAACTCTCCAAGGCCTTCCAGGGCCAGCCCTAGACCGGTGTACGCAATGAAGCGATTGTCTACGTTACCGGTCTTTTCCGCAGACTGACGCAGATTTTCGTAGTGAATCTTCGCTTTGGCGTAATCCTCTTTTGCGAGACCGAGTCTTCCTCTTGAAATATCCGTTCCCGACTTCTCGATGAGCTTTTCAGCTTCCGGCAGTTTGCCCATCTCGATGTACAGATTTCCCATGAGGTCATCTATTGTGCCGCTGGCCGGGCTCGAACGTTCTCCGACCTTCTTTGCTCGCTCCAGCGATGCTAAAGCTTCTTGATACCGGCCGATCGAATAGTTCAAGAGGGCAACCTGAGCGAGCGCTTCGGCCGCGGACTTCTTGTCACCCGCCTTCTCCGCTATAGTCAGTCCCTGTTCAAAGAATTCGCCGGCCTTGGCGTGCTTGCCCCACTTGAAGAAGAGATGTCCGAGGGAGACAAGCGATTGAGATTGCTGCTTGTTCTCGCGAGTCTGTCGTGCGGTTTCGACGGATTGTTGCAAGCTTTCCAGGGCACTCGCGTAATTACCGAGAATTGTATACGCTCGGCCGAGGTTGCATAGCATGAGCGCTTCAAGTTTCTTGTCCCCGGACTTTCTTGCGATGGCGAGTGACTCCTTGAAAGCCTCAAGAGACTTTTGATACTGGCCCCGGTCTTGGTGCAGGAAGCCAAGCTCGCTGGAATTACTGGCCCCAGCCTTGAAGTTTTTTATGTTGACATTGAGTTCGCGAGACCTCTGCAAATGCTCGATCGCCTGACTGTTTCGACCCAAGGTCTGATATGTCTTCGCGAGCTCGTGGTGAGCCCCCGCTTGCCGTCTGACATCCCCGAAGTCCTTCATCGCGGAAGCCGCTACTCGGAGATGTTCCAGGGCCACATCATGTTGGCCGAGGGCCAGGTATGTTCCTCCCATTCCTAGGGAGGCCAAGCCGAGTTGCTGCTTGTCGTTTGTCCTCCGAGCGAGGCTCGCGGCTTCCTCGTACTTTTGCAACGCTTCCTGATAGTTGCCTTTGCCTTGTTCCACATCAGCCATGTTTTTCAGCACACGGCTTTGACCTTCAGTGAAATCGCTCCTATTTGCTTTTTCGAGCGCTTCTCCATAGGTGGCCTCGGCTTCTTTAGTCCTTCCCAGCCCCTCGTATATCTTGCCCATGAGGGCGGTCGCCCAGACCTCTCTTTGAACATCATTAGCTCGCCGAGCGATTTCGAGGGCTTCCTTGCATAAGGAAAGCGCTTTATCATACTGGCCCAGGTGGTATTTGCTATACGCCGCAAAATACGTTGCGCTGGCAGCACCCTTTTCGTCCCCTCTAGCCTCATAAGAACGTCTAGATTCATCGAATTTCTTGGAAGCATCCTCAAGCTCCTGAGGGGTTCGCGCCTTCAAATAGAGATCCTTTCCTTCTTGCAGGGTTTTCTGCCCGGCGCCATTGCCTCTGAGAGCGTTCTGTTCCTGCCAGCGCTTACCCCACTGCTGGCCCGTACAAAGCGACGGCTCCAGCACATTCAAAGCCAGGAGGATCAGGCAATTAAGAAACAGGAAGATACGACCTGTCTTGATCTCCATCTCTCATTCCCCCTTCTCGCAGGCCCCACATCCCGCGAGAGGAACCCGGCTTAGCCAAACGGACTAACCCGATGGCTTTGCTATTTAACTCTTGTGAATTGTCCTGAAATCGCCGCTAAGAGATCTCCTCCCGCAAGTGGAAGGTCATGCGGGTATTGCCCACGGTGATCTGGTCACCATCATGAAGTTGAAGCTGCGTTGTCACGGCCTCACCGTTTACTTCCGGCTTCTTCATGCCTTCCGCATACGCGAGGAAGTAGCCGTTGGGCCTCTTGTTGATGAGGGCCGCGGTCTTGCCGACCAGGAGGCCGCTGCACTTCACGTCCGCGTCATCGGATTTGCCCAGAACCGTGAGGCGCTTTTCCAGGTCGATAATCTGGGGAGTCCCCCCCGACAGGATGGTGAGTGATCCGAACAGCTCGACCTTCTTGGGCTTTTCTCGAGGCCCATCCAAAGAGACGCCTCTTTCGGCCGCGTGCTTCGCGAGCAGTTCTTGTTGCGCTTTTGTGTCGAGGATGACCGTATCACGATACCCTCCTGCAGGACGGTCAAGTTCGTCTCCCGGTATGCGCAACGGTCGTTGACCTTTAGGTCTGAGATCTTCGAATTTCAGGGAGTGCTTCCCTATGATGATGAAATCCCCATCATAAATGCGGGCCCGTTCTATCTTCTTTTCATTGATGAAAGTCCCGTTCAGCGAACCCTGGTCCACCACGACGTAGTAGTTAGGCTCTTCCTTCTCTACGCTCGCGTGATGTCCGGAAACCGCCATATTGTCGATCACCACGTCGTTATCATCGCGTCTCCCGATCTTCACAGGAACGCTTTCGAAGGTGTATTCCTTGACCGTAATATCCTGAAACCTCATGATCAACTTGAACATGGGAGCCCTCCGTGCGCCAAGGATCAATCGATGAAGCGCCTAGAATCAGTCGGAAAACCGCCACTTGCCGTGCGGTGAACCTTTGTCCTACTCCTCGTCGCGTTGAGAGTCGCGGCTAAAGACCGCAAGCGCGGCGGTTGCGTTGTCCGGTCCGCCTCTGGCATTGACCTCGTCAATGAGGCGAGTGAGCGTCTCAGGGCCGACCGGAGACTGCTGAATTATTCCCAGCATTTCCGCGTCCTCCAGCACTCCACACAGCCCGTCCGTGCATAGCAGCACAATGTCGCCCGGAAGCACAAAGAGTTCTTCCATGTGCACCCGGAGCTCTTCGTCCACACCCAGTACCGACGAGAGGATATGCTTGAGCTGCGAGTCACGGAGCTCTTCACGGGTCAGAATTCCTCGCTCGAACTGATCCTCTGCGAGAGTGTGGTCTCTAGAGATCTGCTCGATACTTCCGTTTCTGATCAGGTATAGCCTGCTATCACCCACATTGATCGCGGACACGGTGTATCCGTGAATAGCAATGCCCGCGACCGTGCTGCCCATGCCCAGTCGCTCATTCTTTTCGAGGGATTTGAGTAGCACGGCTCGATTGGCCGCCAAGGCAGCCTGGCGAAGGAGATTCGTGTGATAGGTAAAGCATTCGTCATAGGCTTCGAACATTTCGGTTGATCTCACGGGTTGGTGCGCGTGTTGCGTGTAGAACGAAGCCATGGTCTCCATCGCAATCTGCGAAGCCACCTCGCCGGCCTGGTGACCCCCCATTCCGTCCAGCACCATGATCAGCTCACGGTCCGGGTCCAGATAGACGGCATCCTCATTGAGCTCGCGCCTCAGACCCACATCGGTTATGGTGTAAGCATCGACAATCAACAGATTACCCCAGAAGTCCGGACACGCTCCAACCCATGGCCCGCTGACGGAGCCGCTCGTCTCTTTGCCGCGCCTCCGACGGCGGTTTCAAGCGCCCGACAGACGGGACGCCTCTCGCACCGGCGGTCCCGCGTTTGTCTCGGCGCATCTGTCGGCGGACAACGTTGCTGAACCCACACCAGAGGCCGAGTTCAGCACATCCATAGGTTATTATTATAACATTTCGAGGCAATGCGGCACAAAAAAATCAGGACATCGCCCATGACCTCAGACGGCCCGATCTCGGCTCTCACGAGCCTGCTGCGCAAGCAACTCCTGGATGAATGCGCTGATGTCGCCGTCGAGCACCGCGTTGACGTTGCCGATCTCGTAGTTGGTGCGGTGATCCTTCACCATCTGATACGGCTGCAAAACGTACGAGCGGATCTGAGATCCCCAGGCTATTTCCTTCTTCTGTTTGTGCAAACGATCCTTTTCTTCGCGCTTCTTCTCCAGCTCCAGGTCATACAGTCGCGACCGCAGGATCTTCATGGCCATAGCTCTGTTCTTGTGTTGGGACCGTTCATTCTGGCACTGGACCACGATCCCTGTGGGAAGGTGCGTTATCCTCACCGCGGAATCGGTCTTGTTGACGTGCTGGCCCCCCGCCCCGGACGAACGGTACGTGTCGATTCTCAGGTCTGCGTCATTTATCTCTATTTCCACGTCATCGCTCACGCTGGGATAAACGAAGACCGCGGCAAACGAAGTATGTCGCCTGGCATTGGCATCGAACGGCGAGATGCGCACAAGCCGATGGATACCGACTTCCGCTCTGAGGCGCCCGTAAGCGTATTCCCCGTCCACTGAAAACGTCACCGACTTCAGCCCAGCCTCTTCGCCGTCAAGAGTGTCCAAGACCTGGGTCTGGTACCCCTCACGCTCTGCCCAGCGGAGGTACATTCGAAGAAGCATCTGGGCCCAATCCTGGGCCTCGGTGCCTCCCGCGCCGGCATGGATTTCGACGATCGCGTCCGCCACATCCTCGGGCTGGGCAAAAAGTCGCTGTATCTCCAATCCTTCCAGGTGTCGTTCAATGTCACCCAGCTTCTGTTCCACTTCCTTCAGGACGGATCGGTCCCCTTCTTCCAAAGCCAGTTCCAGAAGTACCGCGGTGTCATCGAGTTCCCTGTTGAGGCCCTCGTAGTTCTCGACCATGGTAGAGATCCGCTTCTGCTCTTTGAGCACGGCCTTTGCAGCTTCCGGATCGTTCCAAAACTGGGAGTCTTCCTGAGTCTTTTGCAGTTCGGTCAGGCGGGACATCTTGGCTTCAAGGTCAAAGATAACCTCTGAGTTCCGTCGATTTTTGGCGCATTGCCGCTAGTCTTTCTTCAAGTTCGGGCATCGTCTTCCTCCTCCTGGAAGGACTGGGAGCCAGCGTAGGCCCTTCCCTCCAGCCATTTATTGTAAGCCGAAAAGCCGTCGGGGTCTACCGACTCCAAGGCTTCTTCCATGATCTTCAGCTTCGAGTCAAGATTGTCCATGAAGTGGACAACCAGAGCCTCTCGGGTCAGCGGCCGGACGGGCGATCCGAAAACCGATTCGCCATGGTGAGACACCAGGATATGTTCCAACTCCTTGAGCCACGGCCGGCTCTCGAGCCCCTTCTTCATCGCGGCTTCTCGCACCAGCGCCACTCCAAGGATGAGGTGGCCGATGAGCTTCCCTTCCGGGGTGCGTCCACGGCCGGATGGGTCAAGCTCCCTTATCTTTCCGATATCGTGCAATATTGCGCCGGCTATCGCAAGATCCCGGTTCACTTTTTCCACCAGGGGGAGCACCGCCTCAACCTTCCGAGTTAGGCTGAGCGTGTGCTCAACTAATCCCCCCTTATACGCATGATGGATCATGCGGGCCGCTGGAGAGGTTCGAAAGGCGTCTTCGTTGGAGTCCAGGATCTCTTGGACCAAATCCGCGAGGTCAGGCGAATTGAGCTGGGACGCCAGAAGCTTCAATTCCATGAAAAGCTCGCCGGGATCACGAGAGCTGGTTCGCACGAGTCTGCTCAGGTCCGTCGCCTCGGATTCTTGCGCACGGCGGATCTTCTCCACCACGAGCTGGCTCACGTCCCTGAACGTTTCCACACGCGCGACAACCTTTACGAAGTCACCCGGTTCAAAATCCTGACCCCACTTTCGCATAGCCTCAGCCCAGACTTTTCCGGAGATCGCTCCGCTCGCGTCTCCGAGGACCAGGTCCAGATACTCGGCGCCGGAGCGCGTCTTACGTAGGGACTTGGCCCTGAGCTGAAAATATTGCTCAACCGTATCACCTGCTCGCAGGTCCTTGACCTTGATATGATCGGCGCCGGCGTTCTGATCGTTCATCACCAAATCACCCTTCGGTCCGGACGGAGGTCTCCTCTCCGTTGGACTCGCCGCCCCCTCTGTGGTTCTTCATCGTCGGCGTGGTCGTAATCGAATGCTCGGCGTGGCCCCGTAATCGCTGTCCTGGGTCAGGGCGTCGAGGCATTTTTCGATGAACCGATCCACCTCCACCTTGGCCCCTCCATGAAGAATAGAGTAGATTTCACCAAGGATCGGCGGATGATAGCCGCGCTGGGTGGCCATGCGGTGAGCGAAGCGGGATGCTTCAAAGCCTTCGATGGCGAGCTTTTTCTTTCGATACTGCTCCATGAGAAGGCGTGCGGGCAGGTATTTTCCGTGCTTGTCGTCCATCCCCGCCAGGTCACGTCCAAAATTCGCGGACCGACCGCCCCTGCACGTGGCAAGCAGGTCGGCCATCCATACCTGGCTCTCCGCGTCGAACGTCTGCGGCGATGCGCCAAGGAGCATGCCGAAATGCCGGATCTCCCGCGTGGCAAGGGTAGCGTACGTGGCGAGGAAATTCTCGGGCACGATCTTCGACCCTTCCAGGAGCCCGAATCCAATGGCGTACACATTCTTCAAAGCAGCCGATATGCTGGCGCCGATAATGTCGTCGGAATAAACGACCCGAAAGAGAGGGGTCTCGATGAGGTCCCGCAGCCTTTCAAAGGTGGCGAATTCTTCGCAAGCGATCTGGGTCACGCCCGCGCCGCCCGTGACGATCTCATGAGCGAGATTTGCGCCGGAAAGGACTGAAAGCCGTAGTCGCTTGCCCAATCGTTCCATCTCGTGTTGCACGGTCTGGTACGGCAGCAACCCTGTCTCGGGTATAAAGCCTTTCGTGGCAATCACCACATCCGCGCCATCCGGCATCAGTTCCACTATCTTGAGGATGATGCTGTGGAAATATTTGCTTGGCGTGACCACAAGCGCCAGGGAGGTATCACCGATGGCGGCAAGCAGATCCGCTTCAGGACGCACCGATCGAGGAAGGGGCTTGTCCTTGAAATGCCAGGGGTGTCTCGCTTCCACGGTCAGTTTCTCGATCAGCTCTTCTCGAGAGTCGTACAGGACCAGAGAGTGCTCGGCGAGATCCGGCCGCTTGAGAAGATTCGCGCCGATATGCAGCGCCAGTGTATAGCCCCACATCCCCGCATTGATCACCGTGAGCGTGTTGTGTCCGCTGAGCGGATAGATCCGCCGGTCGGCCTGGTAACTGTAGAACCTTAATACCGAAAAGTTCCGCGCCGAGTGCGTGCGCCGAAAGAGCGAGCGAGAGATGGCCCCTCGGCGAATCAGAGTCTTGACTCCTTGTGACAGAGCCTCGGGTAAGTCCGAAGTGATGATGGTGTGAAACGGCGGCTCTCTGTGATACCTGGTCCTGAAGAACTCGCGGGTTTTCTCGATCTCCTGCTCAACGCTTAGCCTGAGTGTCCTGATGTCAGCCCGCTCCAATCCCTGAACTGCCTTGGCGACCAGATGGCTGGGATGAATGAGCTTGTTTCGGGCAATCTCCTCAATGGCTCTGTGCGATATGCGCTGTTGGGTCAGGGATTCGTCGTCCCTAAGCTCGAAGGGCTCCCCCAAGTCGATGCTAACGTCGCCAAAGGCCCGCTCCATCCCTCTGATCAGCCTATCAGGATTCTTCAGACCAATCAAAGCAGGCAGGAAGAAGCTCCAGTGACGCGGCAGCATTGAGAGCAGGGGCGAGAACGACGCGGCGGCGAGGTATTTGTCCTCGGGAATGGCCGAGTATGAAATTGCCACGGGCGCCACCAAGGCTCGGCCTGTGGCCTTTACGGCCGCGATAACGCAATGCGGCACGTAGGGCTCACGGAGAATTCCATCCCGTGCTCGGACCGTGTACCGACTCGTCCGGGCAAAAACCACCTGGGTCTCTCTTGCGCCGGCAAGCGCCGCGCAGAACCAAGAATAGGCCCGATGCTGCAGAGGGTTAAGGGTCTTGGGCACTCGGAGGGACCGTAAACCGGCCACCCATCCGGAGACCCATCCCCTGGTCATGGTCCCCGCCACATGCATGACCGGAGGAGTCAAGCCCAAGCGGTGCAAATAGTAGGCGACCAGTGGATAGTCATAATAAGAGGCGTGGGTGACAAAGAAGAACCGCGAACCTTGGTACTCGGCTATTCTCCGTCTCACCTGAGGGTTGGCGGGTCGCGACGCATCCCTAAACAGATGTCTGGCCAGGAAAAAGAGCATGGCCGAAACTTGTCGATAGTTCTCGGCGTCGTATTCGACATCGAGGGCTGACAGGGCTTCCTGCAGTTCGCTCCGATCGTTGCGAGGTTCGATCGTCTCGGCCAGGTGGAGCGCATCCCCGCGGATCGATGCAGCGGCGAGCCTGGGAGGCTCGAGCATCACTGTGGATTTCTTAAACTGCCTGAAGGGCTCGTGCGCCTCAAACAGCTTTATGGCTCTCCGAAGACTCACTGACTTGCTCTTTTGGATCCGACTCTGTCAAATGGGATACGAGTTCGCCCTCTCAAGCGGAAGAGTCTTCTCAGTCCCTCCGCTCAGAACAGCACGTCTTGATTGTGTTCCGCACGCCGGGCTCGTATGAGCGCCGTTGTGCGGCTACGAGCTCTGAGGAGCCCGCGCCGCGATAAGGTCGCTACTCCACTATCCCTGTGGGAGGTTTGTCCGTTGACGGTCTCGTCGGTCCGACTCTTGGCCCCCGAGAAGGAGCCGCGGGGCCTCTCTGAGTCGGCTCTGCAGGTTGGAGTTGTGTCGGTCGCTCAGGTTCTCTCGCTGCCGGCCCCGGCATCGTAGTCCCCGGTCCAGGTGTGACACGGACAGCCGGCTCGGGAGATGGACTCGCTTCCCTGCCTGCCACGTCGAATTTCACCGAGAGGAGCACATTATTAAAGGTCTTGTGAAATTCCTCGATCTTATCGGACGGGGCCAAACACGAAACCCGCAGCAGAGTATCCTTGTGCTTAAAGAACACAATTATCACGTCCATCCAGGTGCTTTCCTTGTCTTCCAACGCCTGGATGAAAAAGTAGTACGAACCGGGAATGTCACTCTTGAATTCGCCTTCATCGAGGATGCGCACCGGCTCTTTCTCTCTTGAGCCTGCCTTCTTCTGCAAATCCTTTATCGCATTCCGAAGCTCGTTCAAAAAGACTTCCAGAGAATCCTTGACGGGACGGTGCGCTGCAACGTTGATCCGCGCGCGAACCTTTCCGACCAGATCTGGGGACTGGAACACCTTGTAGTAATTCCCCCTGGGTTTGTCGATCTTCACCCATGCGCCGGGGTACTGTATGCTGAATCCGTATTCTTCACTCTGGAATACCTTGTAATCTTGCGCCAAAGCCGGCGTGCCTGCGGCGGTGACTGCCAAGATCAGCGCAGAGGAGATACAGACGATCCAGGCCCCTCTCTGATGCGCCATCGAACCTTCTCCTTTCGCCCGCAACTTACCATCGAGCGTCGTTTGATAATACCAGGAAGGCTTAGCCACGGTCAATCCTTTTCTCCTCGGCTCCGGGAGCGTGGACAAAGCCTGTGAGCCCGTGCTGAAACCGCGGTTGCTCGCTTACCCCCCATTATGTCATGTTCACCGGTATGTAGAGCCTCTCCACCGTATCCCCTCGTTGCCGAGGAGCGTAAGCAAAGTTCCCAGCGCAACCCACGCGCTCAGCGCAATCCCTAGGGGAGCGGTCAAGCCGTACGCCCAGTGAGCACGCTCTTTGTGCAGGAAGTAGGAATAGGCCGCGATAACCAAAACCATTCCACATGCCGAGAGGACAAGCAGAAGCCATAGACAGGGCCTGTTGTCTCCCATGAACAGAGCGACCGTGGAACCGACAAGAAAGATCGGCAGGAGATTAAGCGTAGTGTAGTTCACCGCCAGCCTGAGCGTCTTCCGTACGCTCTTCTCGAGGCCTCCATAGAATGTTCGCTTCCAAAATCGAAAGACGGCGGGAACACTGGCGAATCCCCGAGTGTTCACCAGGTCGGGGCCGCGGGCGACGGTGAGCCTCAAGCCCCGGGCTTTCACCAACTTGCCCAGAGCCACATCCTCGGTTATCTCGTTCTTGAGCCGTTCCCATGTCCCTATGGTGTGGTACGCGTCACGGCTGATCATGATGAAAGATCCTGAGGCAAGTCCCGCGCTCTTCCCTGGATCGTTCACGTCCGTGAGGGGATAAAAAAAAGACAGTCCGAGCGCCAGGTGCGCATACACCACGTTCTCGCTGAAGCCACGCTCGATGAAACCGGGAAGCAGGCCCAGCATGTCCAACTTATGCTTAGCGAAATACTTCACAGCCAGTGAAATCACATCACTCCGAAGAATTGTGTCCGCATCCGTGAAGAGGAAGATGTCTCCCCGAGCCGGTTCCGCGCCTCGAAAGAGCGCGTGGGTCTTACCTGTCCAGCCGTCGGGGAGTTCTTTTATGTGCAGCGCTTTCACGCGAGGGTCTGTCCGACTCAGATCGGATATGATCCGACCTGTCTGATCGTTGCTGCGATCGTTCACCACGATCAGTTCAAGGTTAGGGTAATCGGAATCCAGAACCGACCGTATCGATCTTTCGATAAAGCTCTCTTCATCTTTGGCGGGAATAATCACTGACACCAGCGGGTAAGGACCTTCGGACCGGGTGGGGTTTGCGGCCTCAAGTTTGGGCTCTGTTCGCAGGTTTCGGAACAAAAGCTGACCGGCTCGAAAGACTTCGAACACGACCACCGCAACAATGCACACGGCAATCCAAACGAGCCAGTCGGGAACCATGCGAATCCGATCTCTCCCATACCGCAGTAAGCAATTCACCCCGGAGCGTCATCCACGCGCGCCTGTTTCAGGGTCTATTCGATGACCCGGCAGGGCCGTGCTCCGCTCTATTTTATTCCTTCAGAAGAGCTGAAACGGGCCGGAACGCATCATGCCTGAACAGGGACGATCTTTCAAGAGAGGATTGCTCGCGGCCGATTACCAAGCCGCCGTCCCGCGAACGTCCCGTGCGAAATCAACAGCCCGTGACCAGGCTGACTTCATTGGTAGAATCTGTTAGTGTAATAGAATCTTCGCAAGCGAACTCCGGCCTCCTCTTGGGGGGCTGTGAACACATTCACAGGAGGTGAGTTATGCCGGGCGTGGCGCAATTATATCAAAGCGGTGATTGGAAAGCGGAGAAGCACGTTCCCGTAATCGAATGTCCGGACACGGTAACCGCAGGGGACCTGTTCGACGTTAAAGTCTCATTGGGAAGAGAGATCGCGCATCCCAATACTACTGAGCACCACATCCGCTGGATTCAACTCTTCTTCAAACCGGACGGCGACAAGTTCAGCTACCAGATTGGGCATTTCGAATTCACCGCCCACGGCGAATCGGTCCAGGGCCCAAACACAGGACCTGTGTACACTCACCACTCGGTGGTGACTTGTTTCAAGACAAGCAAGCCGGGAACGCTGTACGCGACCTCGTACTGTAATATCCACGGGTTCTGGGAGAGCTCAAAGAACATCCAGGTGAAATGAGCCCCAGAGCGGCTGGTGGCGCGTGGGGCCTGCAAACGACGTTCGCGGAAAATAAGGCCCAAGGGTGAATCATGCCCGCTTCCCAAAAGGAGGCGCATCGCGTTCAAAGGCCGCACGAGTTGTAGTCGCGCCTTCGCATCAACATCCTCGTGAAAAGGGACGAGTAACCTCCATAGCAACGGAAAGGAGGAGAAGACATGGCTGAAGCTATACCGGCGCCTAAGAAAGAGGTCGGGCCGTCTCGGGGGAGGTTTCATCTCCTTACACTCTTCGGCATCCGGGTGACGATCGATTACACATGGCTGATTATCTTCGCGCTCGTGCTATGGAGCTTGTCCTCAGGATATTTCCCGGCCTTTTTCCCGAATTTTGACGCGTACCTGTACTGGGCGGCCGGGTTTGTAGCCACGGTGCTCTTCTTCGCCAGCATCCTGCTGCACGAGCTTTCCCATTCCGTGACCGCGGTCCGTCTTGGGTTGGAAATCCCCGAGATTACGCTTTTCGTGTTCGGGGGTGTGGCTCATCTTTCCCAGGAGCCGCCCGATCCCAAGACAGAGTTGGAAATCGCTATCGCGGGGCCGCTTTGCAGCTTCGCGCTGGCGGCCATATTCTGGGGCCTCAAACTGACCATTCAGGGTGTGACTCCGGGACTTATCGTAGCGGTTTTCGACTACCTGGCTTGGATCAACGTTGCCCTTGCCATCTTTAATCTTGTGCCCGGATACCCTTTGGACGGCGGACGCATTCTGAAGGCCATCGTGTGGTGGCGCACAGGGTCGATCGAGCGCGGGATAAAATTGACGTCGGACATCGGCAAGGGTTTTGCTTGGGCGCTGATGATCCTCGGAGGCATCCAGATTTTCGCGGGTTCGCTCGTCGGCGGTTTGTGGTTGATACTCATCGGGATGTTTCTCAAAGGTATCGCAGCGAGCGGATATCATGAAACCGTGATGAAGCAATCCTTGCAAGGTGTGCCCGTGCGAGACGTCATGATCGAAAAGGTCATTACGGTTCCGCCCGACGCCTCGCTCGACGAGGTGATCCACCAGTACTTCCTCCGGTATGCGCATCGGGGATTCCCTGTTGTTCGAGACGGGAAGGCCCTGGGAGTGCTCAATTTGCAGCAGCTCATCGAAATCCCCGAAGAAGAGCGAGCCCATAAGACGGTTGCGCAGGTTATGGTTCCGATTAGTGAAAGCCTCGAAATCAGGCCTGATGTGTCTCTGGTGGAGGCTCTCCAGAAAATGGGCCAAGAGGGCTGGGGGCGGCTCCTGGTCATGGACGGCGATCGGATGATCGGGATGATCACCAAGACCGGGCTCCTGAGATTCCTGGAGATCAAAGGAATCCTCGAACCACCCGCGGCTTAGCGCTCGGTTTCATAAAGTCAGTCTCGCGCTTGGGCGCCACTTCCGGCCTTCCGGCGGAAGCCGGAATCCCGGTTTTTGACGGCTTGTGGCCCTCGGGGCCTGCCCCGGACCGCTATCCGGGGTTCTCCAGCGTGGCAGCCCGCAGCGATGGAATGCTCCTTGAGCTAGACAACCGCGCGTTGAAATCGACCCTATCTCACCCTCTCCTGCCCCCTCCCTTGGCGGGAGGGGTTAGGGGCATAGGCGTTCAAATAAGGAATAGGCCGCTGTGATAACAAAGCCTTATCACCCTCCCCCTTCCCCCTCCCATCGAGGGAGGGGGTTCTGGAAACCCTTTCCCCTGGCGGGAGAAGGCAGGGTGAAGGGGAATGTCCAGCGCCAGAGGCCAATCCTATTTTAGCGCCTATGGGGGTTAGGGGAGGGGGAGCGTAGGCCGGCGCAAAAGGTTCAAGCTCAACGCGTGGCGGTACAACTACGCTGTGATGAGTAGGCGACCGTACTTGAAATAGAGCGCTAGACTGTGTTCGGGTGAGCGCGGCAAGGGCATTTTCATTGACCAACGCGCGCACGGTGAGGTAGGCTGATGACTAAAGCCACATAGCCGTCTTCGGCAACGTGACGACGGCTGGGCCTACGTCGAGCGTAGTGGGGGATCATACGCAGCTCTTCGCGGGGTCAGCGAATCCACCCGGTTATTGTTCCCCCAAAGACCCCAAAATCACAAGATGGCGTGACAATTTCGGGAGATATGTGACAAGCCCAGGTTTAGTAGGTGCGTGAAGGAAGGGGGAACCAGAGATGGGGGTCCAACCGAATCACAGCTTTCTGATTCTTAGTTGCTTAATCTCACTGTGCTTATCTGTCCTCGACACGCAGCTCTGCGAGGCCCAATGGGGTAAGCGAGGGCAGGAAGAGTACGCTCTGAGGGGCGCATCTCAGGCCGTGAAGGCGAAAAAGGACATCGTGGACGGTTTCGACGCGTCCGAACGCGCGCGCACCCCTGAAGAGTTTGAAGAAGCGGCTCAATCTATCGAACGAGGCGCACAGTCATTCGAGGCGCTGGGAGATGACCGGGTCGTTGGCCAGGCTACAGCGAAGTTAGCACGAATAAGGTACGAACAGGGGAGATATGAAGAAGCGCTTTCGCTCTGTCGAAAGTCGATTGAGCTCGCCAGAAAAACCAACGATGTGTTCATCGAGTCCATCATGAACACTCTCATGGGCAGGATTCTGCACCGGCTAGGGAAGAACCGAGAAGCCGAAACAGCCTATCAAGATGCGCTGGAAACTTCAACGAGAGCAAGTAATGTGGAAGCGCAAGGGCGGGCTTTGGCGGGTTTGGCTACCCTTCAACTTTCGGCGGGTGACCATCACAGGGCCTTGGAGAATTACGGAAAGGCAGTGGGTATGGTTCGGAGCGCCAACAACCCGGACATGCTTGGCTTCATCCTTAATAGGGCAGGTCACGCCTACCTCGCGCTCGGTCAATACGACAAAGCCGCAGAGAGTTTCGAAGAGGCCCGCTCAGCCACAGAGAAAAGCGGCGTCATCAGAGAAAGCGCCGGGGCTCACGTGGGCTTGGCAACCGCATATCAGGCATCGGGTAGAAACGATAAGGCTGTCGAGCACCTGAAAAAGTCACAGGATCTCAACGTGCGCATAGGGAATTTGAGAGCAGCCACAAGTGATGCCCAAGCCATTGCGGTCACGTATCAAGACCGGGGGCAGTACGGCAAGTCAGTGGAGGCTTTCAAAGAAGCTCTCGCTCTTGCAAGAAAGGCTCGAGACCGAAAACTAGAGGCTCTCGCGCTCAACAACCTGGGGCAGGCGTACACACTCGTGGGCAACTACCCCAGCGCACTCGAATGCTTGCAGAAATCCATTGAGGTTGCACGAAGCGCAGGCCAAAAGAATCAAGAATCTCAGTCCCTGATCTCCCTCGGACATGTCTTCTTCAAATGGGGCAAACACGACAAGGCAAAAGAATTCTTCGATAAGGGACTAGCTATAGCGGAGAAGACTGGGGACAAGAAAGCAAGAGCCGAAGCGCTCACTCAGCTTGGTCTCATGTACTGCTCGAATGGTCAACACAAGGAAGCGCTGGAAGCCCTCGACCGCGCCAAGAAGATCGGGGAACCTATCATCGTAGCGGGTGGGAGCATAGATGATCTCATGGGGAATCTGTACCTTGACATGGGCGATCTGCAAACGGCCGAAAAGCTTATCCAAAAGTCGGGGTCCGATGTATCCAAAGGCAGACTACATCTTGTGAAGCAACAGCACGTCGAGGCAAAGCCCTTTTATGAGAGTTTACGTGAATCCGCAGACAAGACCGGTAATGTGGACAACCGCTTCATTGCCTACACAGGACTTGGGTTGGCTCAAGAGGGCGCCGGTGATTTGGCTCCGGCTGCGGATTCATTCCGCAAGGCAATTGAGACGGTGGAGGAACTCCGCGCCAAACTCAACTTGCACGAACGAGCGGAGTTCTACAATGTGCGGATCGGTGGGTTCTTGAGAACCGGGCCGTACGAAGGCATCGCCCGAGTGCTTATGAAGATGAACAAGCCGACCGACTCCCTCAAGGAATCCGAGTACGCGAAGGCGAGAATGTTCTCCGAAGCCATTTCGCGAAGAGTGGAAGGGCGATATCAGGACATTCCAGAAGAGTTGATGGATAAAGATCTTGAAGTAAACGAGCGCTTGACCGCGCTCCTCAAGCAGCGGCAAACAGCCTGCGAAAAGGCGCAAACCGAGGCTATCGATGCGCTGGAACCTCAAATCAAACAAGCCAAGGACGATCTCGCATCTCATGTTGATCGGCTGAGATCCGAATATCCTCTCTTTGCCGCAACCAAGTATCCTTCTCCCATGGATTTGACGAAGACCGCGATCAGCCCTGCGGAATGGGTCCTCGCCTATGATGTGACGGACCACGGACTCCTGATCTATCTTACGAAGGGAAAAGAACTCGTCAAAGGAGTGCTCAAGCCGGTTCACCGTGCGGAGATCGAGCAGGGCTTGCGCGGTTTTCTCAAGGCGCTCGACGTGTCTTCCGGTGGAGACGACTTGACGGAGAAATTGAAGAATTTCGATTTTGCCGCGGGAAAGAAGCTTGCCGATCTTCTTGTGGGAGAAGTCATGGACGCGCTCCCGGAAGGCGCTCCATTAATAGTGATCCCGGATGATTGTTTGGGTGTTCTACCCCTTGAGATGCTTGTTCTCAGTGATGGGGGCAGTCTGAACCTCTCCGGAGACGTTCCTCAGACCTCTGGTGCTCGCTTCTTCGGGGACAGGAACCCCTTGGTGTACTATCAATCGATTACGGCCTTGACGCTCGCCCGAACAGTTCAGGACAGGAAGGAGCATCAGGAGCGCCTGCTGGTCATCGCGGATCCGGTCTTCGCTGCGGCGGATCCCCGAACCCGCCGATGGTCAGTCCAGTTGGCTAATGCGGAAACGGCCCGGAACTCGTCACGCATCATGGCGGCAATGAAAAAGGAAGGACTCAAGGATATCGAATTGGAGCGGCTACCCTTGACCGGCGATTTGGCCAAATCTCTTTCCGAGCTGTATCAAGACAAGAGCGACGTGTACGTGGGCCTGGATGCGAGCAAGGACGCGTTTCTCACAAAAATTGTTCCGTCGCTTCCTTCATATAGATTCATCGTGTTCGCCACTCACGGTTTCGTGGACAATTCCAGTCATGGAATGGCGGAACCGATGCTCGTGCTCTCGCTTTTTCCTGCCGGGACAGACGGTCTTCTCAAAGCGGGCGAAGTGATGGGCCTCAAGATGAACGCTTCCGCGGTTATCTTGGTTGCATGCCAGACAGGACTGGGGCGGCAACTATCCGGGGAGGGCACAATGGGCATGGGTCGTTCTTTCCAGTATGCCGGCGCAAGAAGTGTGGTTATGAGCATGTGGAGCGTTGCGGAAGCATCTTCCATGCAACTGGCTCAAGCTTTCTTCAAATACCTTGCCCAGGGACGTGGTAAGATGGAGGCCCTGAAACTGGCGCGGGCGGATCTCAGGAACGGCGGGTACGATCATCCCTTTTTCTGGGCCCCGTTTGTCTTGACGGGCGAGGCCGATTGAAATCGGGCGAGAAATCTCTCGTGCAGCGGTTGGGTTTCCGCGGCTCAAGCCTATTGCTTGGGCTATCCGAGCCGATGAGAATCGGTTTTCATCTATGATGAGCCCGCAAGGAGGAGGAAGGCCATGAGGATACCAAAATGCACGAGCAAGGGCCTTATCTTATCAGCCGTGGCGCTTGCCGCGTCGATCGCTCCAATGACGTTTGCCCGGGACAGAGAGATTTCTCCGCAGGCTCAAGAGCTGTTAGCCTCAGGTAAGATAGGTTCTGACCCCATAGGGTTACGCATCTGGACGCAAAAGGGGGAAGGTGAAGCTTTTCGTCCGGGCGAATCCGTTGTCCTGAACTTCGCCACATCCCGAAAAGCCTACGTGATGGTCTTGAATGTCTCACCGCAAGGCGACGTCCTGGTTCTGTTTCCGAGCGGCGAATCCCCGGACAATCTCATCCTTCCGGACAAGACGTATACATTATTCGGTCCCGGCTCGAGCATCTCGCTCATCATGAGCGAACAGACCAGAGAGGCTACCATAGTATTCTACGCATCCTCGATCCCGTTCAGCCTCGCGCCGCTTCAGGCGCGTCCCGGCCAGCCGTTTCTGAAGATCCCCCATACCAACGCAGCCGACATGAAAATCCTTATCGGGAAGCTTGAAGAACTGTCCCGCGACCAAGCCTTTAATCGTGAAGTAGCGCTGCTCCGGCCCGTTGGGGATACCGACAGTTCCATCGTGCTCATGGGTGGGCCTAAGCCCCCGAAGAGCACTAAGCCGGGCAGTCTTACCGGCGGGCAGGGTCTCACACCAGGCGCCGAAAAGCCCGAGAGGGAATAGTGGCTTTCGGAGTTGGCGCAAGTGGAGCGGCTGCGGAAACGGCACGATGTTTCTGCTGACGCAGGGACACGCGCTTCCGAAAGGCCGTGTTTCGTCGTTGACTCCTTTGAAAATTCATGGGTTTTGAGGCAGCTTTGAAAATACGAACGGCCTTTCCTGTTCACCGGCGTGGCAAGAGATTCATTCTTACCAGCGCGCTTGCGGGGATCTTATGGGGCTGCCTGGCTCTCATACTGCTGTATCTTTTCCCCGGACCGTTCATGACCCTCAACAACAGAATTTACGATCTGAAGCTGGGGCTGTTTGCTAAGGCTGAGGTCAGTCCCGTGGCGGTCCACGTGGACGTTGACGATCAGGCCATTAGGAAGTACGGGCAATGGCCGTGGGATCGGCAGTTGACCGCAAGAATGGTGGACCGGCTTACGGAGTTCGGCGCGAAAGCGATTGTGTTCGACATCATGTATACGTCTCAGGGGCGCACGACGGAAGGCGACGCGGCATTGTTCAGGTCGGTGGCTGAATCCGGCCGCGTAGTGTCAGCGCTGGGACTGATTGAGACCGATTCGTGGGCGCACAAAACAGACGAAGCTTATGAGCTGAACCGCGTCGAGGCGATCTACGGTCGAGGTTGGCGGCTGGATGTGCCACCTGAGTTCACGTTGGTCAACGTCAAGAGCCCTAGGGACTCGTGCCTGCCTTTGCCGCCTATTATTCACAGCTCCGGGCATCTGGGGCATATCAACTCGACCCCGGACAGAGACGGCATTCATCGGAGAATTCCGCTCCTCGTCAAGATGCAGGATCGTGTGATTCCCAGCCTGAGTCTCGCGAGCCTGGTCGCGTATTGGGACGTCAAGCCGAGTCAGATTGAACTCAGCCCGCAAGGCTGGATTCAGATACGCCATCAGCTCGGCGCATGTAAGGTCCCTGTGGATTACCAGGGTAATCTCCTCATCAACTGGAGGCCCGTCTGGGAAAGCTTTGAGCACTATACGGCCTTGGACTTGCTGGAAGGCGAAGACGACCCCTCCAGGCCCGGCAGATATAAAGACAAGATCGTAATAATCTCAATTGCCTGGACAGGCACTGCGGACATAGGGGCCAATCCCCTGGAGAATGACGTGCTTCTCAGCCGTGTCCATTCAAGCGCCCTGGACACGATGATTGCAGGTCGATTCATTAACGAAGTCCGTCCCTGGCCTGTGCTCATATTAGTCTCGGTCATTGGCTTGGTCCTGTTCCTCGCGATAACGGCCACTGCTCGTCTGCAAAGGGGCGTGCTCCTGTGCCTGGCTGTGTGCTTCGGCTTCGGACTTCTCGTCATTGCCGCCTTTGCGACTAGGTCGCTGGAAATTCCTGCGGCGGACCTGTTTTTTGTCTTTCTGCCGGGCGCGGCTATTGGTTTAGTTTTCCGTGGCATCGGCATGGAAAAAGAAAGGCAAATGATTCGCGAGGCGTTCGGTCGGTACGTGAGTGATGACGTGGTGACCGAGATACTCAAATCACAAAGTGGAGTAAACCTCAGGGGAGAGTTGCGTGACGTCACTGTCCTCGTCTCTGACTTGAGGGGATTTACCCCTATGACGGAAGCCTTGGAGGCCACATCCACTCTCACAGTAATTAACCGATACTTGGAGAAGATGGTAAATATCATCATGCAGCGCCGTGGGCTGATCGTAGAGTTCACCGGAGACGGCATCTTCGTTCTGTTCGGGGTCCCACAATCCACCGACGACCACACCAGGCGAGCGGTAATTTGCGCCCTGGCCATGCAAGAGGCGATGGGCGGTTTGAATGCGGAGTATGCTTCCCTTGGACTGCCGGAATTGAGCATGGGGATCGCCATCAATTGCGGGCAAGCGGTGGTGGGCAACATAGGTTCTGAAAGGCGACTGAAATATGGGGCCCTTGGCAGCGCGATCAACACGACGTTTCGAGTAGAGGCGCAAGCAGGCCCGGGTGAAATTCTCTTGACCGAAGCGGCCTACGAACGGCTGTCGGGCCAAGCCCGGGTGGGAGCGCCCAGAACAGTGCAGCTAAAGGGTATACGAGCGCCGATGAGGCTCTTTCCGATCACGGAGCTTTCAATCTAGCCCTTGATCGCGGTAATTAGGTGATTTGATGCCGAGGGATTGGTTTGCCAGGACGGTAAGTGATTTTCGCCACAGCCCAAGCTTGTCGATCATCGCGCTCCTGAGTCTGTGCGGAGTGATCGCGGTCCAAGCAATCTCCACGAACCAGATTGCAGGTCCGGTTTGGGAAGAAGTCGAATACATCCATATGGCTTCGGGTCTTAGAAATCTTTCGGACACCGCGCCCATGGCCTATCGGCTATTGCCGGCCAAAATCGTGGCCGCCCTACCCTTTGACGTCAATTTCGGCTTTCGGCTGTTGAACTGGTTCTTTCTCTGTGTGACGGTCGTGGCTTCCGTGATCTGGCTACAGGTCCTGGGCGTCAGTCTCGCTCGGGCAGCCGCGGCCGTAGCCTTGCTCATGGCCACGCTCACCATCAAGATGACGATCTTCTGGACCTATGGCGCCGACAGCACAGCCTGGGCGTTCCAGATGCTGGGCCTCATTGCAGCCGAGTCGGGCGCCATCCTATCCACCACGGTCCTGCTCGCGTTGGGAAGCCTGGCCCGGGAAGCCACTGCCCTCGTCTTCGTGGCGCTGGCCGCGAGGGTTTCAACCGAGCAGGCGCCGACAACGCGGAGATGGGCCGCCCTCGCATTGGCGCTTGCTGCGCTCGCTCTGCTCCGAGTAGGTCTGGTGGTCGCTATTCCCGTGCAGGGCGACTACTCGTATATCGACACGGTGGTTGTGTGCGTTCGGGCGCATTTCTGGGGGAGAGGGCTGATCCGAACCGCCTTCCTTCTCCCCCTGATATTCGGGATGCTGCTGTGGCCCATAATCTTGGATGCGCGGGGCTCTTTCCACCGAATGCGAAAGCGATGGGACCTTACGCTCTTTGCGTTTCTGACCATGCTGCTCGGGTTGGTGGGAGGCTCTGCCATTGACAGACTGGTCTTCCCGATATTTCCGGTGGCGCTGTGGCTCTTCGCCACGTCGGCCAGAATCCCCACCACTGCGCTGGAGTGGCTCATCCTCGCGGCCGGACAGCTCATTCTCATGCGACTATGGCTTCACATCCCCGACCCGTCTTCCGGCCGCGAATTCTATGAGCTTTTGGTGGGGTTTGCTTCGTTGAAACCCCTTGCGCTGCAGATGCTGCTGTTTCTCGTCTTCGGGTTTCTCTTTGCCGTAGCGCAACAATTGCGAACCGGACATAGCCCGTCTCCGGAGAATCCCGCTTCACCCTCATCTATTTCGCGGGCATGACGAGATAGGGCGGAGGGCTTCTCATTGAGTCGAACTGCCACGAGAGTGGAGCATCGTTACGACTCAAGTCCCAGCAACCGTGCGCCGTTGTCCCACAGAATCGCCTGGATGGTTTCGGCGGTATAGGGGAAGCGTGTGACCTCCCCCACGTAGTCCGCTATGTTCGGCCGGGTAGGCCAATCGCTCCCGAATATGTAGCGGTCCCGGAACGCTTCCACCTTGGGAAAGAGTTCGGGTAATTTCCGCAAGGGAATGCCTGAGATGTCGATGTGCATGTTCTTGTGACGACGTAACATCCATTCCGCTTCCTTGTACCAGAACGGGCGGCCGCCGTGACACATGACCAGGTTCAGGCGCGGGAAATCTTCTGCTATATCGTCCAAGAGCAGCGGGTTTGCGTAACGGATCCTCGATCCTGGAAAGACCGATGTCCCTGTGTGGAACATGATGGGAATGCCCAAGCCTTGAGCGACCTCATACGCGGGCAACAGGCGCGGATCATCCGGGTAAAGGCGGGTGTAGGAGGGCAAGAGTTTGATACCCTTGCATCCAAGCTGTTTGACCGCCTTTTCCGTCTGGTCGGCCGGGGGAGCGTCGCTCTCCAGATCGATGGAAGCGAATGGAATGATGCGATCCGTTTGTCGGCAGAATTCAGAGACGAACTCATTGGGTATGACGCCTGTGGTGCGAGGCGAGTACTCGGCGAGAATGACCCCGAGCCGCACCCCGTGGGCGTCCAATAAATCTACGAGCGCGTCAGGGGTCAATTGTTGAGCGAGTTCCACAGTCGCCGGACCCATTTCCTCTTCAAGGAAGGAGATGAGGCTTGGGGTGAGGTGCTCTCGCCGGCCAACGTGGATGTGAATATCAAGAACTTTCATGCGTTCTCCCAAAATACGAGATTCGCGCGTCACTATAGGACACCGCAGCTCCTGACGAAAGCCCTCTCCAGCGGCTTTTTCACCATCGAAAGATTGCGGCCAGGGGGCCCTCGCCCGGCGCTTCCTCCGCCTCAACGGTATAGACCGTGCCGCCCGTCATGATGGTCTGGGCCGCGGCCAGATCGAGCAAATCTTGATCGCCCGGTTGGGCTTCCTCGTGGAGAGTGATCGTGCCTCCATTTTCGTCATAATTTCCCCAGATTTCGACTCCTACCGAGAGGAATAGCGTGGCAACCCTCCCATAATGCGCGGCGTCAAGGACCTCCTGGAAGTCATCCGAAGCTTTCCCGGCGCCCGCGAGCGCGTGAAAACGATCGATCTCGTCGCGCTTCGCCCGGTCAAACACGGGCGCCACGATTTCCCATGCCTGTCTGTGCAGTTCTTCTCCCTTGAGACCTTCCGGGTTCCCGGGGACCCCCTTGTCCATCAAGAAAGGGAACGTATTGCTCTGGCGGTAGATCGAGAAGAGGTATTCCACCCCAGCCAGAACCAACGGAACACGGCCATCGGGAAGGAATTGCTGCAATCCTCGGTCAATGGTCTGAAAATATCGCAAAATATCGTCCTTACTGGTTTCAGCCCCTCCTCCGTGGCCGTGGAAGACAGCAGCTCGCCTGCCCGGCCTCTGCGGCGTGCGCGTCTGATACTGTAGCTGCCGTTCGGGTTCATCGTACCTCAGCGCTTCTGCCAGGCTCTCGGGAATGCCTTCCAATTCGACCTCGCTGACCGTGTGCCTGGTACACTCGAATAGCCGGATCTCGTTCTGACTCAGCGCCAGGAGATAGAATCGATCATCCGCCATCAGGAGCCTCAACAGAGGCTTGAGATGAAAGCGGTCGCTCACCACCACCATCTCCGCCAGCTCGAAGGGCACGCGATAGCAATGGAAAAAGCCGGCAGTCAGATAAGCCGCTAGTCCATTTCCCTGATGACGCCAGAAGTCTCGGTCGTCCAGAAGCTCTTCCGCGGGGTCAAGAAGAGCCGATGGATCGGGGTGATTCACCTCAGCGAGCATAGACTGCGCCTGTCGGAGGAGGTTCTTGAATCTTATAGGGTTCTGAAGCGCCTCAGAGGTGGTGTGGCGCGTGGGCATCAGTACGGAGACGCAGGTGTCTCCTTGACTCTGCATCAGGCCCTTGAGCTCTTCAATGGTGAACAGATCGGTGTGCATACTCCCCTCCCTCCACTTATCACGCATCCGTCTATTACGTTGCGGCCCGCACCATGACGCTTATTCTATCATTACCCGATTCCGCCGGTTCTCCAAATAGTTCTTATGATCTTCGACACCCGGAATGGGATTGTGTACCTCACCCACGTTTTGGGGATCCGGAAGAGAGTCCCTTCCCGCTGCGCCAATTATCTGTTACGTTTGAGTTCCTCCGCGCCGACGGAAACCCGAATACAACAAGGAGGAAAGTCTTATGGAGGCTGCCTACTTGGAACTGGCCGGCAGAATAGGCCTGGGCCAATCACAACGGATCCCCCAACTCTTTGAGATAATCGCCGACCGTGATGAAGCCCAACTCCTCTTGGCTCTCCCTTCCGACGCGCCTACCCTCGCGGGAAAGCTTGGCCGCTCGGAAGCCGAAATAGAAGCCATGCTCAAGGTCCTTTTTGTCAAAGGGCTCGTCTTCCCTTCATCCAAGACCGACCCGCCCTCGTACCGGATGAGCCGCGATCTGGTGCAATTTCACGATGCCACTATCCTGTGGCCGGACGCGCCTCAACGATTCCTGGACCTCTGGCAGGATTTCATGGAAATCGAATGGCCGCCTCTAGCAAAGATCGTCAGCCAAATAACCCCGCGGCCGTTCACTCGCGTGGTTCCGGTCGGGGTGAGCGTGGCCGCGAAAACCTACGTCCTGGCCTTTGAAGACATCCGAGAGATCGTCGAGAACGCGCGCAACCTGGCCGTCACAAAGTGCACCTGCCGTCTCACCGCGCACAAGTGCGACAAGAAGCTCGACGCCTGCATCCAGGTGAATCGCGCCGCGGATTACACTCTGGCAAGGGGCACGGGAAAGCAGCTTTCCAAGCAGCAAGCGCTCGACCTGATTCGAGAATGCGAAGAAGAAGGTCTGATCCACGTGGTTATGAACAAACAGAGTGTGGACCACTTCATCTGCAACTGCTGCGCGTGCTGCTGTCAGACCATGCCTATCTTGATCGAGCACAATATCAGCGTCATCGAACCGAGCCGTTTCGCGGCGGACGTGGACCCGGACCTCTGCACGTCGTGCCGCCTCTGCGCGGAGAGGTGCTTCTTCGGCGCGATCACGGTAGAAGACGATTCACCTGCACAGGTTAATGCCGATAAGTGCATGGGCTGCGGCCTCTGCCAGGTCCCATGCGCAGCGGAAGCGATTTCGATGAAAGAGGTGCGCGCAAAGGACTTCGTCCCCGAAAAGGCATTCGGCTAAGGTGGTGGTTCAAGTATACTCATGACATCGAACGGCTCCAGTTTCACGCCGTTTCTCAAGGTGGCGCTGTTGGTGTATATCGTGCCATTCTTGATCCTCGCTTTCTACGCTCAACCCTCCCACGATGATTATGGATTCACCAATACCGCCCTGCAACTGGGTCTGTGGGGAGGCCTGAAGAGTGACTATTTTACGATCACCGGCCGGTATTTCTCGGTGCTGCTGTCGCTCTCCATCGGCCTCATGGGAGGTCTTATCGCAGCTTATCCGCTTTTTGTGATGTTCTTAATTGGAACATCTTTCGCGGCGCTATATTTCCTGTCTCTGAGCCTTCTCCGCGGGGCCGTTCCGAATGCCGAAATCTTCTGGGTTGCGCTGTCGGCCTTTTGCATCTATCTCAGCGTTGTGCCGTATCCGTGCCAGGCATTCTACTGGCTAACGGGAGGCCTCCACTATCAGTTCGCAGCATCTCTCCTTGTTCTTCTTGCCGCGTCGCTCATGTTCAAGTTCAGAATCCTTTCATCCGGCACGCGCGCTGCCCGGGCTCTCCTTTGCTGTTTGCTCGCCGCGGCCGTGGTCGGCGCCAATGAAACCAACCTCGTCATTATGCTGGCCATGACTGCTGCGGGCTCAGCCATCATGTTCGCCGTCAACAGATCCGAATCGCGTTTGTGGATACTGACGTTGGGAACCGGTGTAGCATTCGGGATCATAGCTGTGTCGGCCCCAGGCAATTACGCGAGAGCCCTTGACTTGCCCACGACTCATCCACATTTTCATTTCATCTCGGCAATCCTCCAATCGGTCAAGTACGGCTGCTATTTTTCCCTTCGGTTTCTCGTCAGTAGCCCGGCGCTATGGGCTGTCACCCTCGTTCTGATCCCCACGGCGCTTCAGGCGGCAAAGCATGTGAACTTCTTGAAACAAATCAACGGCAAACATCTGATGCTCTCAGGCGGCCTCTGGTTGGGCTTGCTCATCGTCTCCTTCTTTCCGAGATGCTTCGTCTTGGGACATGTGGGGCCGCCTCGCGCCATCAACACAAGCTACCTCGTCTTTTTCATCGGCTGGCTCATCAATTCATTTCTGCTTATTGCTTGGATACACTCAAGATACGGAAATCGCTTTCTCGGTTCGAGTCGCGCGCAGGCGTTCGGTAGAATCGCGTTGGTTGTCGCCTTGCTTGCAGCGGGCAACTTCCCTAATTGCATAAGTGATTTGCTCTTTGCCGCGCCGACTTACCGCGCGGAGATGCTCGAGCGTTACGCGATCGTTCGAGAATCCGTCAGACAAGGAAGGCTGGACGTGGTAGTGCCGCCCTTATCGGTCGCGCCGACATGCCTCATGGCCGCGGGGGACCTTGGCGTCGATACCTCTTACTGGTATAACACGTCGATGGCGGAATACTTCGGAGCTCGATCTCTTGGCGTTGACGCCACGACGAGGCCGGTGGAGAGACTTGAGCGCAAAATCCGGAACAACCGGCGTTAGGGAACATACCAAGATCTCGGGCCGCTCAACTCATCCAAATTGCTCGAATGTTCCGCTGACGATTCTTGGCGGAGTGACCGTGGATATCCTGAATCCGGCAAGAAGTGACCTCAGCCACGCAATGGGACAGAACATCGGGGACTACGGCGCCGGTGAACAGACTACCCTCTACGGCGCGATACGTTCTCTCGCAGCCCCTTTCTTAGTTCTTGCTACGGTTTGGCTCGCCACAATAGCGCTGGTTAATCCAGTGGGCGAATTCATGATTAACGACGACTGGAGCTTCGTAAGGCTACTACAGTCTTTGCTGTGGCACGGGGAATTGGCGGCTACCGGTTGGGGAAGAGGCGGACCGGCCGCTATAGCGCACATACTGTGGGGCGGCCTGTTCACCGCCGTCGGGGGATTTTCACTCACCACGCTCCGCCTGTCGGTGCTCTTCCTCGGTGTCCTCGGTTCCTTCAGCTTTCTCGTCTTGCTCAGGTTGTGCGGCGCCTCCCCGTGGGTGGCTCTGCTGGGGACGCTTACACTGGTCCTGAACCCGCTGTTCTTGTCGCAATGCTTTACGTTCATGACTGATATTACCTTTGCCTCGCTGATTGTCTTCTCTCTCCTCTTTCTTCATCTTGGGGAGCAGCGAGGTAGAAAGCTTCTCATCGCTGTTGGTTTGCTGTTCGGGCTCGCAGCCATTCTCACCCGACAGATAGGCATCGTGATTCCTGTCGCGTTCATCATCATGACGCTTGCCCATCCGCACGGAATGAGACTGGGAAGACTGAAGATGTGCGCTCTCGCGGCCATCATATGCTTTGTGCCGTGGATCGGCTTCGAGGGCTTGCTCTACGGGGCAGGGAGCACACCCGTAACGCAGCACCAGGTTGTAGCCAATATATTGGAGAAGCCTCTGAACAAGGGTCTCATAATCTTTTATCACTATGCGCGCTTGCTTGTGCTGACGCTGGGATATACGGCGTTGTTCGTGACTCCTTTGTTGGCTCTGAGCTACTATCGATTATGGTCCTTTTCCGCTTTCCGTCTTTTCGTATGTATCTTGGCTTTCGGGTTCGTCGTCGTGGAGGCGGCGATAACAGCGGGCCTTGTTGATCCCCCGGTGAAGTTGCACCAGAATGTGATCTTTGATTTCGGAATCGGTCCCATATTGCTCAAGGACACTTACATAATCGGCATACAGAGGCTAAGCTCGATTCCCAAGACAGCCTACTACGCTATGGCATTTTGGGGATTGCTCGCGTGCGGGGTCCTACTTGCGCTGGCCTATTCCTCGCTGGCGCAATGGGTCTCATCATTACGGAAAGACCCCGAAAACGCCACGTCATTCATCGGGACGCTTTCTTTGGTCGCGGCCCTGATCTACGGGGGCGTGACCATCTTCACGGGATCCTTTGACAGGGATTTTATTCCGTTGTTGATATTTATCATGGTCTGGCTCTGCGCCGATGTTTTTCGGGGCTTGATCTTCCCTCTGAATTTCTTGAGAATTCTGCCGTGTCTGATTCCTTTGATAATCATGGCTGTCTTGATCCCGCTCATGGTGAGCGATTTCATGAGCTTCAAACGATGTTTGACGGTCGCGCACGAGCACATTACCAAAGGACTTCACGTCGATCCGTGTGGCATCGACGAGGGGTTTGAATTCAACGGCTATCATTGCTACAAGAAGGATTTCCATCCCAGGGTCGGACTCAGTTGGTGGTGGGTGGATCGCGAGGACTACTTGGTCACACTCGGCCCGTTGCCGGGATACAAAGTTGTCCGCACGTTTCCGTTTGCGCGGTATGTGGGAAAGGACGGCGCAGTGCATGTATTGAAATCCGACAACCGCTCCGATGAAGACATGAATTCTCACAGATCGTTCCGTATGTTTTCCGGGCTCCTAAACCGAGGTAAACGCAGCGCCGAGCAGTGAGTCGACCTTGCTCGCGACATCCTCGGCCTGAGAGAAAGGCTGAATTCCTGGCATGAGGACATGGTGAGCGGAAAATATCTCTGGTTTCCCATTGTTCTGTTTGTCGTGGTTGTGGTGTGGGTGAATCCTATTCGCGAAGCGCCGGTTTTGGACGATTGGGCCTATGCGCTGACCGTCCGGCGTCTGCTTGAAACCGGTGAATACAAGCTCCATGAGTTTGCCGGCGCGAACCTGCCCTTTCAGGTTTACTGGGGAGCTTTGTTTGCCCGGTCGCTGGGTTATACTCACTCCAGCTTGAGGCTTTCCACACTTGTCCTGTCATTCTTAGGCTTGGTCGCGTTCTATTGCCTGGCCCGAGAGCATGGACTGAGTCCTCCCACCGCGGGGCTCCTCACGCTCGTCATGCTTTCCTGTCCGCTCATTGTCCGCATGAGCTTCAGCTTCATGACGAATGTGTCGGCCCTCGCTCTCTCAATTATGTCTCTTTTTTTTTATACGCGCGGGTTGAGGTCGAGCAGCGTTGTTTTCATGTCGTTGGCTTCACTCACGGCTGTCGCAGCCATCCTGACGAGGCAGTTCTGCGCGGCGATCGTGCCTGGGGTGATTGTCACGGCCATGCTTTTCAGGGATTTACGAATACCGCGTTGGCAAGTGGTGTTGAGCCTGGCGCTCCCGACCATGGCCGCGGCATGGCAGCTCCATGCCGGGATGAGAGACCCAAACTGGGGCGCGATTCACTTCACGGAACTCCAGACTCGGTACTTGCTTGACGCAGGCGGCCTCGCCGGTAATATTCTTGGGCGACCGACCGTCATTCTTCAATATCTGGTTCTTTTTTCCTTGCCTCTGGCGCCGATAGCATTGGTCCACTGGATCAGTTTAATTCGGAGCAAATCCCCTGGACCCCCGGGAAGGTCCTCTGAGGGCGGAGTCACGGGTATCAGGGCGCCTATCCTAGTGGCTGGGGGCTTTGTGCTTTACGTGGCCACCGGCGTTGTCTTTGCGCACGTGTTTGGCTGCGCGGACTGGTTGATATCGGATCTGCCCTGGAATTTTGGAAGTTTGGTGGGCTTCACGGCATTGGGCCGATGGTTCCTGACATTTATCACTGTGATAGGCTCCGGGTTGTACGGATGGCTGTTACTCTCCAGATATCTACCGCGCGAGAATTGGGCGCGTATCTCTCCGTCGCAGCGATTGCTGGATTTTGTTACCTTGTTCTTCTTTGTCGAGATCTTGCTGTTTTGCACGATCGGCGATTTATACTTGCTCGTGTTGCTCCCCTTCACCCTGATTGCCCTCGGGCGCGGTCTGGAACCGCACCTTATTAGGCTCGGGAAGCCTGTGATAGTTCTTAGCCTCATCATGTTGGCTCTGAGCGCAACTTGGACCCGCGGATTGCTTGCCGGCCAGGAAGCAAGCTGGGAAGCTGCCGGCCATCTCAGCCGGAAGGGGATAAGTTCCAAAGAAATATCAGGGTTGTGGACGTGGATGATGTACCATCGGTTTGATGAATTCCTCAGGGAAGCCCTCGAGGAAGCCAAGCCGGCACAGCGCGATATTCATATTCGCCTTGACGGGTGGTTGGCCAAGAAACGCGAAGAAGCACGGTTCCATATCACGCCTGACAGGAACGATCCTCCGGGGGAACGATGGCGAATTCTTGAAGAGGCTTCCTATAGGGGGGCGCTACTCGGAACAAGACACATCTATGTTAAGGAAAGAGTCGAGCGCTAACGTAAGGCGAGGACAACAAAACGACAAGGGTCGAGCATGCCACCAAGCGATTTTGTTAATGACGTCAGCCGGGACGCTCATCAGATAATGGCTTCGTGCAAAAGGGATTCGAGGGTACAAACTACGCCCTTGGAGATCAACCGATTCCAACAAGACTTTTCGACGACGGCGGCGTGCTTTTTTGTTTGTTTAAGCCCGGATTATTCAACGGTTCAAGAAAGAGAAGTATCTTCTTCTGGTCAACCGCCTGATATGATGGGGAAAATAATACCGACTTTCTGCGGATCGATTCTCCCCTTCGACTCGCCGTAGGTAAGGGTGACGAAGCTGGAGCCACTCAGTCGACACTTTCGACGCTTGAGAATTACGGCGTAAGGGCTGAAGACCGGGTTGGCGGCCATCGAGGATTCTCTCATAAGGATCCACGACACGCGCCCGGGACAGGGAGCGCCAGGTCATTGCCCAGATCGAGTGGCACGACGTAGAACTCTCCCTTAGGATCGCATTCGTGTGAGCGATTCCAATGCCTTGCCAAGAAGCTGGTCAGGGTGTACAACGGGCCTGGGGACTTTGAGAATCGGATCAAGAGAGGGAAGAGAAGCCAGCGCAGGGACAAGACGCGATGCTGGCGCTTTGCGGCCAACCAGACCCGGTTGCTCATAGTACTGTTGACGTTCAAGCTCCTGCGTGTGCTCCGGCAATTCTACCTCGTGGCCGAAGAGGTTAAACGGTCAATAGAATAGGTCCTCAAGCACTCGATCAAGCTTGCGGCAAGAGTCCCGTATGATGGTCGGAGGTGGTATGTTCATGTGGCCTCGCCGTTTCCTTTGGGCCCACACGAGCGTTCCGTGTACGGGTGACGAGCGCGGTGGGAAGAGCGGTTCACGGAGTGACGTACGGCGAGGCAGGCTCATAACAGGTGCATAAGCGGTCCTTTCAGCGCCGTGACGACGATTTGGCCGGCCTCCGGTCGAGTGCGACTCCCAACGTAGGCATTTCCGAGGGGAGCGGAGCTACGCCTCCATCCCACACGAGTTCCAAGACCGGCTAAATGGGAGGACTGCCGCATAATTCCGGCTAAGGCGGACTGGGGCCGAACCCCCCGTCTAATTTCTCGCCTCAAGATCCTCACTTCGTCTGTCCACATGACCGACTCCACAGGGCCGGAGGTAATTTATGATAACGACCCACGTCAACCATGCACAAGGACCGTCAAAGGCGACATGTGACGAAGACGCTGTGGCCCCAAGAACCGAGACGCGGCGACCCTCTTCCGGGATTGGTATCCCCCTTTACCTTCCAGCGCTTGCGATTGGCCTCCTGTACCTCATCCTCTATATTCGATATTCTTTTCGTGCATGGTTTTACGGCGATGACTTCATATTCTTATGGTGCTACAAAAGCTATCTCCACATTGGCGATCTTATTGATTTTGGCAATTTTGGCAGATTTCTTTCTAGGAATACTTACTGGCATTTCATGCAGGCGATATTCGGCATGAAGTCGGAATATTATTTCCTAATCAACCTGTTGCTGTTGATCGTCATTTCTTATTTATGCTTCTTGCTTATCCGGCAACTGACGAACAGTCAATTTACAGGCGTGTTTTCGGGCCTTATCTATTTCCTGATGATACCAACACAGCAAAATTTCATTTGGCTATCCAATATCCAGCACTTGTCAGCTCATTTTTTTATTTTACTTTTTCTCTTGTTGTCCTGTAATGACCGTTTTCTTTTCGACATTCACCATGTCAAGAGGCGGTCACTCATTTTAATTCTGGTATTTATGTTGGGGATGTACTGCAACTTGGGCATGGTAGCAGTGATTCCGTCTCTCATTGCATATATCGTTCTCTTCCAAGGGATTTCCGGATTGAACAGACCGAAACTCGCCCTGATTCTAGTCCTTTCAAGTTGGTCCATCTTTTTCTGGCTCAGGGTAAGAGACCATATTGACCCAGCCTATGCTGCCCACTTCACTCCCGCTCAGTTTATGGATACCTTCTTCTTTTATGCGACAGGCATGGGAGGCAGAAAAGTAAGGTTCTTGGCAATATGGGGAAGTTGCCTCGCGCTGATGTGTCTGACGTTATTGGTTTGTTTACTTAACAGGGATCGCAGGGGAGTCTTCCTCCTTCTACTTGCTGGCGCTTTCTACATGCCGTTCGCTTTTCTCGTGTACACGCGACATCTGAATTACTTAGCCCTACCAATGCTGTTTGGCACCGGTTCAGTAATTTACGTTGCAAAACGATATCTCAAAGCTCCCGCATTGGTCTATGCATTGGTCCTCTCTCATATTTTCTTCAGCACAAGGATGATCAAAGGTCTTTATGATCAACCAGCTCTCGGAAGTCACCAAAGGTCTTTCATTGTGTGCCTTAATCGATTGGACCTGAAGGACCACAAGAGAGTTTGTTTGAAGCGGGCGGAGCCTCCTTGGCCGAATATGACAGGGGAGCCGCACTGGGACGCTTCGTATTTTTGGAGAACTTTGGGCGACGGAGACGCACTGAATGTGTGCGGGGACGTACGAGCAGACTATCTGCCTCCTGATGGTATTTCGCCCTCGAATCTACCTACCATTGAGGTAGACGATCATCTTAACATATTAAGAGTAACACTCCCACGTAAAATAGGAACCAGTTCTTGCGAGGTCAAGTAGACAAGTACACCTGGGTTGACATTGGGTCGTCGTTCCTCACGAGCGACCTCGTGGCGGCATTCCTCTATGCTCAGTTGGAGAAAGCCCACGAGATAGTAGAGGTCAGAATCAAGATTATGGAGGCGTATGATCGGATGCTTGGGCCGCTCCAAGAGGAGGGGGTCCTGACTCTTCCACGCAAAGATGGTGACTCGACGCGGAATGGACATATGTACTACATCCTCACGCGCTCGTTGGATGAACGAACACGCCTAATAAGCTATTTGGCTCTATACGGGATTCTTGCCGTTTTCCACTACGTCCCGCTGCATTCCTCGCCCGCTGGGAGAAAGTACGGGCGGACGGACGGCCTGATGACGGTGACTGACGACCTGAGCAGCCGATTGCTGCGGCTTCCGGTCTATTATGGTATGACCGACACGGAGATCAAGGCAGTTGTGGATGTGATAACGCGCTTCTATCACAAAATGCCGTGAAATCGTCGGATTCCATTATCTTCAAGATAATGGAGATGTTGGGGTTATCGTCGGTCACGGTGGCTTTACGGGGATTTTATCGCCCGAACTCAGCACGGATACCGAGATAGCGATTTTCCCTTGATATTGGGCCACACTCGGTCGAACCGGGGCTTTAGGCGCGAGTGTGGGATAAGGGATCGCCGGTTCCAGGCCCTGGGTGGATCATGGCCATTCTAGTGGGAGCGAGAACCGTAAACGGACTGCCGGACAGGAGCAATCGGAGGTGCGACGTTGTCGAAGATCTACCTTGTTTGGCGATACGAATCCCGTGAGTTACATACCGCGTTATGAAAAGTGACACCTTCAACAAACTCGCGGTTGGGCTTACCATTGTCTGTTGGCTTGGCGCTTTGTCTGCAATCTTGATTCACCCTGAATGGTTTCAATGGGATTTCGAGGTGTATTACTGGGCGACGAAGACCCATGGGGCCGGTCTTAATGCGCATGATCCTTCTGATGTGGCTCGTGTCGTCGCCAGCTCAGAGGAGCGCCGCATTTACTACCCCTATTTTCCGCCTTCGATCTGGTTCTTCAAACCGTTTACCCTTTTGCCTTTAGCGCAGGCCAAGGTCTTGTTCCTTGCCGTCAAGTGCGGTCTTCTGTTTCTCCTCTTTTTCCTATGGCAATCCAAGCTGCTGAAGAACCCGACCGACTCGTGGTTTGGCCTTTTTTGTTTATTTGCATACGGCGGCCCTATCTTGCTGGATCTCCGAGCAGGTAATGTGACCATCTTCGAGCAGGCCCTCATTTGGTGCGGCCTCTTGGCATACATGCGAGCCAGGCTGACGATGTTCATCATTCTCATTGCGGCGGCTTCGCTATTCAAATTGACTCCTTTGGCGCTGCTAGGACTGCTCTTGGTGGACAACACCCCTTCAAGCAGACGGCGCCTGGTAAGCTTGGTCTGCGCCGTCCTTGTCGCAAGCTTGATCGCTTGGTTTGCATACCCGGATGCCTTCCTCTCATTCGGCTGGAGGGCCTTGGCGCACTCAGAAGTAGAAGCGATGGGTATTTCGAACCCATCTGCTTTTTCCTTGATCAGATATGTATCACATCTGATTGTGAAGTTTACGGGCATGACGACGCCTCGGATTGTTCAGTGGGGCTTGTACGTGTGTTTGGCGGCCGTTGTCGTTGCATTGAGTTGGAAAGCCTTCTTGCGCCTCAACTTGCAAGAGGACGACGAGAGATCGAAGGCGGCATTCCTGGCCTGCCTGGTTTATGTGCTTATTCTGCCAAGGTTCCAAGACTACCAATGGATGATTCTCCTGGCGCCGACCTATTTTCTTATGCTCCGCATCCAGGCTTCACAAGCGTATCCGGCTATTTTCCTCTTTTCTGTCCTACCTTTCGGGAATTTTGCTCTTCAGGGTCTTGGCAAGGTCGGCGAGTACTATCTATTGGCCTTGGCTGTTGGCGTGTGGCTCATCTATTTGAAGATGATCCACAGCGGCGCTCGTGAATCCTCAAGCGCGTCAGGCGCATAGGCCTCATTTCACCGCACGGCGCCTCATCAGCTTGCATGGAGCGCGGCGCCGACCAATCTGTGGAGTTCGTGTTGTATCACTCGGAGGCGACCGGTATCACTCATTTGATCAACCGGACGTTCCCTTTCACTCAAGCTGCGCCATGCCATTGAGGCCCAAATATATCCCCATCACGGAATTGAACAGGATCAAGAGGACGAGGCCAATGGTGAAGGCCCTACGGGCTTTGGGCGCATGACCCATGCGCCTCCAGGTCTCTGAGAGGTTGCAGAATATCACGACAAACAGCAGCGGCGTGAATTCGTAAAGATAACGGGGGACCGCGTAGAAGTAGCAAAGGAACATGGCAAACATGACCAGAGAAGAAAGGCCCGATGCCACCAGTATCGTTTTAAGGGGTCGGCTCCAGTCCACAGGCCCCACAAGCCTTTGAAAAGGCAGGAGCAGCACCAGAACAGGCATGAGGAGCCCGATCGATCCCAGTTGCTCTCGACCCATTACCACACTCCCGGCGCTGAATATCTCTCTCCCGAAGCGAAGCCAGGGCAATGAATTCTTCCATACCAATTCCGGCAGCGAAAGAAAATACGCGGCCAAGTTCTCCGGGACGTGCGCCAGTCTGAATGCGTTGCCTTGAAGGCACACGTATTCATATACCGAGTACCAGGGATACATGATGTGGCGCCGTCCGAAATCAAAGGCGTCACCAAATCTCATGTAGTTGTAAACCATCAATATGACCACGGCTGCGACAGGCGGCAGAGCCAGCGAAACCCCGGCCTTCCAGCGGCCGAAAAGGGCATGAGGAGATGTAATTGATGTGAAGAAAAGAGCCGCAATGAAACAGAGAGGGTACAAGATTAGTGTCAATCGGCATAGGGCCGCCAGGCCGAACATCAATCCGCACAGCGCGAAATAAACTCCGCTGCGCTTCGTATGGACCAGAGCCGCCGCATAGGAGAGCGCTCCGCCCAAAACGAAAAGAAGTCCGAAAGCGATGGCTTCATGATAAACAGTGGGTTTGCTCACTAGATACAGTTGCGGCGCGGACAACCCGAAAGAGATGGATGCGAGCCATAGTATCCATTCAGGCGAAGCCGGGAAGAATTCTCGTCTTATGAGCCCCAGCAAACTGATTAGCGCCACCAGACATCCGGACGCGGCGAGAACCACAACCGCTCCTGTGGGCAGCTCCGTTCCTGTGATTCGTATCCATAGAGCATGGAGCGTGCCCGGCATCGGCTCCTGGAGAAAGTAGTATTTCCCGCCGAAAATCACCGCATCCATCAAATAGGGCGAAGTCAACCGGGGATTGTTTGGGTCGGGGGCCTGACTTCGTTCCGCAGACAATTCGTGCGGCAAATGAAGGTGTCCCGCGACCAGGGCTTGTGCCAGGAGGTTATAATTGGATCGTCCCGGTATCTCGCCGTAACGACTGAACCCCCGAGTATTGAAGGCAAGGTAGACGCCGGTAAAGATGATAATTGAACATATCAGCAGCGCGATCCGCGCGACTCCGCGCTTCCTACTTTGAGCCTCGAGAGTTGAAATCGGCAGCCTCCTCTGAGAGACGGTTCCTATTGTAGTTCGCCGGGAAACTCATTGAAAATCGGAGCGATTCTGGCGGTTATTATACTCTTTGCGGCCGGAGAGCGACAAGAGGCCGGGGAGAGAAAAAAGAACTTGACAGCCGAGAAAACTTGATGAAAAACTTGATTAAGTTTTTGATTGAATACCCGGCTCATCCCCAACTTAACCAACAATCTAAGCACCTTACATGGGAGGAGGGAATCCAATGAAGAGGAGCCATGCTCTGCGCACGATTTTGGCCGCGCTTGCAGGATTCTGTTTGATCGTCATCCCTTGCTGGGCCCAAACAAAGACGCACACCTTGCGCATCCAGTGTGTCTACCCGGAAGCCAGCCACGGTCCGGTGATGCTCAAGAAATTCGCCGCCAAGGTGGAAGAGTACACCAAGAGACAAGTGCAGGTGAAGCTGTTCTGGCCCGGGATGCTGGTCAGTTTGCAGGAGGGCTATGACGCATTGGCCAAGGGCACGGTGGAAGGACTGTACAGTTCTCTTATCTATCACGGGGGCACAGTGCCCGAAGGCAAGACCGAGTGGCTCCCCTTCAACTGGCGCACGCCGGATGAAGCCTTCGACATATACTACAACACGGGTTACTTGGATCTGATGCGAGAGGCAAACACCAAGCATAACGTGTATTACCTCTTCCCCATGATGTCGGCGTCCATGGGTTGCATGACCAAGTTCCCGGTGACGACAATGGATGATTTCAAAGGTAAGAAGATGCGCGCCACCGGTCTGGACGGGGCTATTGTTAAAACTATGGGAGCCGCGGCGGTCGCGATGCCTGCAACGGAACTCTACGTGACGCTGCAGAGAGGGACGGTCGATGGCGTGGTCTATCCGTATTACACGTTGAGGACCTACAAGCTCCATGAAGTGGTCAGCCAAGTGGTGTTGCCCGGGCTCCATGCGCCTTCCATATCAGGAGTGTATCTGAATCTGGACTTCTGGAAGTCCTTGACTCCGGAACTTCAGCAGGCGCTGGAGAAGGCGGGAAAGGAAACCTGTCTTCTCAGCGCTCAGGCTTGCCCCGAATGGGATAATGAAGGGCTTGATGAGGCTCGGGCAAGGGGCATCAAGGTCACCACTCTTCCTGACGCCGACGTGAAAAAACTGCGCGAGCAATGTATCCCTCTCTGGACCCAGGTGGGCGAGGCCACGCCGCTCAGCAAGAAAATCGTCGAGCTGTTGATCAATTATCAGAAGAAAAAAGGCGCCATGTAGGATCCAAACCGCGGGAGGGAATCGCAAGAGGTTCCCTTCCGCTCCCCGCGGAGGTGATTATGCTGCCCGCCAAAACGGAGCCGAGCCGAGGGTGGCTTCGCGTGATCGAGGTTGTCAATACGTGGGTGGCGACCGTCAGCTCCTACGTGGCGCTGGTCATGACGGTAACCATCACGTACGAAGTGGTCTGTCGGTACTTCCTGAACGCGCCTACCGACTGGGCCGGTGAGCTCAACCAGTACCTTCTGTGCGCCATGAGCTTGCTCGGCGGCGGATATTGTCTACTCCGGGATCAACACGTCCGCGTGGACATTCTCTACCGTCACTGGACGCCTCGTCGCCGCGCGGGGATAGAGCTTTGCACGTGGTGGATAGCGGCGCTGTGGTGCGTGATACTGCTCTGGTGGGGAGGAGAGATCGCTCTTGAGTCGTTCACAAAGAACAAGCTTTCCAGCAGCTTTCTGGAGTGGCCGCTCTATCCTTCGCAAATGATGGTCCCACTGGGGGCGTTCCTGCTCCTGTTACAGATCGCGGCTCGGACCGCGTCAAACATTCGGGTTTTGTGGGCAGACGAGATAAAGGACCAGTGAGTCGGTCCGAGTTTAACCATCGACTCGTTCACATCATGGGAGGAGAAACGAGGAACAGAGATGGACGCCACCCTCTTCGCGCTCGTAATTACCGTGCTGCTGGTTACGCTGCTACTCTTGGGGCTTCCGGTCTCTTTCACCATGGGCGGCGTTGCGGTGTTGGCCGCCTTGTACATCTGGGGACCCAAGGGCATGTACATGATCGCCCAGACCGCGTACGCGGAGGGAACCCAGGAGATACTCATCGCAGTGCCGCTGTTTATCTTCATGGCCAACATCCTGCGGTGTTCCGACTTGGCCGACGATCTGTACCAGATGGTCTACGCATGGATGGGGCGCATACCCGGAGGGCTGGCCATCGGCACGGTGATCATCTGCGCCATATTCGCCGCGATGGCGGGCATAAGCTCCGTCGCAACCGTGAGTATGGGCCTGATCGCGTTACCCTCCATGTTGAAGCGAGGCTACGACAAGATTCTGGTGACCGGCAGCATCTCCGCGGGTGGAGCCTTGGGCATCCTCATCCCACCCAGCGTCATCATGGTCATTTACGGGACTATGACCGAAGTTTCAGTCGGTCAGCTTTTCATGGGCGGGATGTTGCCTGGTATTCTCTTGGCTGCGACGTTCTGCGTGTACATTCTGATCCGTTGCCTCATCAATCCTAGGCTGGGACCTCCGATTCAGGAACGCTTCACGATTAGGCAGAAGTTGGTCACTCTCAAGGGCATTGTCCTGCCGGTGCTCCTGATCGCACTCGTTCTCGGAGCGATTTACTCCGGCGCCGCCACTCCGACCGAGGCCGCGGGCATAGGCGCATTCGGCTCCCTGCTGTGCGCCCTGTTCCACGGCAAGATGACCCGGTGGGATTTCAAGGAGGCGCTCCTTTCCACGCTGAGTCTCACCGCGATGGTGATCTGGATAGTCGCGGGCGCGGTTGCTTTCACGCACGTCCTGGCTTATGCGGGGGTGTCCACCATACTCAAGGACACTATCCTGGGCCTCCAGCTCTCCAAGTGGTGGATCTTCTTCGGCCTCCAGCTCCTTTTCTTTGTTCTGGGGATGTTCCTGGACCCCGCGGGCATCATCATGCTCACTACGCCGATCTTCGTGCCTCTGGTGAAGGAGCTAGGATTTGATCCTGTCTGGTTCGGCGTGATCTTTACGATTAACATGGAAATGGCCTACCTTACGCCGCCGTTCGGCTTCAACCTTTTCATCATGAAAGCGGTGGTTCCGCCGGAGATAACCATGGACGACATATATCGCTCCATCATCCCCTTTGTGGTTGTTCAGATGCTCTGTCTGTTCATTTGCACCATCTTTCCCGAAATCGTTATGTATCTGCCTTCGATGATGCATTAACACTAGGGCAAGTAAAGATGAGGGGAGTCGTGTTCAAGGAGGAGTCATGAGAGACGTAGCCATTGTAGGCATGGGCTGCACCAAATTCAAAGCCAGATGGGTTGACAAGACGTACTACGAGCTGGCTTTTGACGCGGCCAAAATGGCCCTGGAGGATGCAGGCGTCGATAAAGATCGAATAGATTGCGCGGTATACGGCATCTATAACGATTTCTTTCAACGCCAATACCAGCCGGACGCGTTTGTCCATGACTACCTGGGCTTGGGACTCAAGCCCATGGTGAGGGTCAATTCCGGTGGCGCCACCGGCGGCGCGGCCCTGAGGATCGGGTACGCGGAAGTGGCCAGCGGCCTCTATGATATCTGCCTGGTGTTAGGCGTCGAAAAGTGCGCGGACTGCTACAACTACGAGGTCGCGATGGCTACGCCGGAGGTCTTGCGGGCCATTCTCTACACCGCGGACATGACCTATGACAACCCCGCGGGCAGAACTGCAGCCTCAGGGTTCGCGCTGGCAGTGGTCGCTCACCGGGAGAAGTACGGAAACCCCACTGACGAGCAAATGGCCAAAGTCTCGGTGAAAAACCACTTCAACGCCACCAAGAATCCCGTGGCCCAGTCCCCGAAGATCATCACCGTGGAAGATGTCTTGAACTCCAGAATGATCGTGGAGCCATTCAGGTTCTACGACAACTGCCTGTACACCGAAGGCGCGGCCGCGGTGATACTGGCTTCCAAGAAGGTCGCGCATGAGATCACCGACAATCCGGTGTGGATCGGCGGCCTGGGAGCTTCCGTGGATTATGTGATGCCGGGCAATCGGCCGAACATCTACACCTACGAGTCATCACGCGTCGCGGCAAGAAAAGCCTATGAGATGGCGGGGATCACCAACCCCTTGAAAGAGTTGGACCTCGCCGAGCTTCATGACGCCTTCACGGGAACGGAGATCATGGCTTATGAGGACTGCTTCTTTTGCGAAGAAGGTCGCGGGGGCGACTTGATCGACGAAGGCGCGGTAATGCCCGGTGGCGAGATTCCGGTCAACTTGAGTGGGGGTCTGATCGGTTGCGGTCACGCGGTGGGCGCGACCGGAATCATGCAGACTTTTGAGATAGCCACGCATCTGCGCGGACAAGCCGGGGAACGTCAAGCGCCCAATGCCCGACGAGGACTGGTGCAGAGTATCGGCGGCACGCTCTGCACGTGGACCGTCTGTCTTGTCCTGGAAAACTAGGAGATCCCTATGGACGAAAAAGAGAGAGAAGCTTGGTATCAATTCCACCATCGGAAGTACGGCATTCCTAGTGACCACCTCAGGAGAGAGTTTGAAGCTGAACTGTCCGGGCAAAATCCTGTGGACGCTCCCCTTGAGGTCCCGGATAAGATGGAAATCCTCTTCAAGTATAGCTACGGCCAACAGTCGCGCTTCTTTCGAGAACTCCGCGAAAACAAGGCGATCTATGGGGCTCGCTGCAACGAGTGCGGCAAAGTTTATTGCCCTCCTCGATCGCACTGCAATGACTGCTACCAGCCCACGGAATGGGTCCGACTCGAAGGGACCGGCGTCATACGAGCCTGCACTGTTCAGCATTACACCACCAGCGCATTTATCAAGAAGCTTCCGTTTATTTGCGCGTACGTGCAGCTCGACGGAACCGATTTCCTCTTGATGACGAACATGGAGGTGGAAGACGTGCGGAAGATCGCGGTCGGAACTAGAGTAAAGGCCGTGTTCCGTGAGGAGCGCCACGGCTCCATAACCGACTTCTACTTCAAGCCGATTGAGTAGCTCCGAGGACCTCAAGAGACCCTGAAGGTGGACCATGAACGACAAGGTAGTCATAACGGTGGCGCCCACGGGAAGCATATCAACGCGCGCGGATAATCCCAACATCCCATACACGCCGGAAGAAGTGGCGGAAGAGACGCGTCGATCTTATGAGGCCGGCGCGGCAATGGTCCACTTGCACGCGCGGGAGCCTGACACGGGCAAACCCACCTCGGACCTGGAGGTATTCAGGGCGTATCTGGCCGCGGTGAAGGCTGCGTGCCCGATCATTACACAGATAACCACCGGTGGTGGCGCAACCACCTTGGGCCTAAGCGTCGAAGAGCGGTTGAGGCCGGTTGAAGAGCTTATGCCCGACTCAGCGTCACTCAACGCGGGCTCCATGAATTTCGGGCGTAAGCTGTTTCCTAATACTCCCGATACGATCGAGCAGTACGCCCAGCGAATGAAAGAGTTGAAGGTGATGCCGGAATTCGAGGCTTACGACCTGTCCATGATCCATAACGTGGAATACTGGGTGCGAAGGCAGGGATTCCTGGAGCCCCCGTACCGGTTCAGCTTCGTTATGGGGGTGATCGGCGGCATTCCCGCGACCTGTAAGAACCTTCTGGTCATGTGCGAGAGCCTGGACCCGACGTATTCCTGGCAGGCCATCGGGATCGGAAGGCATCATTTCACCATGGGAGCGATGGCGGTGCTCCTGGGAGGCGGCCTGCGTGTGGGTTTTGAAGACAACGTCTTCCTTTCTCGGGGATTACCGGCCAAGAGCAACGCGGAACTCGTGGAAAAGGCGGTGCGCATAGTCAGGGAACTTGGCAAGGAGCCGGCCACGGTTGAGGAAGCAAGACAGATGATGCCGCTGCTCAACAAGGGTTGACGCCAAGTCTCGGTATGGACCGACGGAGGGCAAGATCCCGAGGAGAACGGAAAGATGGAGATGACGTTGGGCGAGGCGTTTGCCCGTTCAGCCCGCAAGTTCCCGAAAAAGATCGCGTGCATGGATGATGAGCGCAGCGCGACGTACGCGGAACTGAACCGACGGGTCAACCGCTGGAGTAACGCCTGCGAGGGTCTTGGGATGACTCAAGGAACTCATGTGGCCACGCTCTCCAACAATTGCTTGAGCCTTATGGAGGTGTTTCTCGGAAACCTGAAGAAGGGTCTGGTCACCGTTCCCTTGGATTCTCGTGAGAAACCGGGAGAAATTGAACGCCAAATTCGGTCGACGGATTGCTCTGCCCTGATCTTTGACCTCGAATTCAGCGTGATCGCGGAGGAGCTGCTAGCGGGGCTTCCCGAATTGGCGCAAGTGGTCTGCTTTGGGGAAAAGGCCCCCGAGTTTGCCCTGAGCTACGAGGATCTAATCGGCGCCGGCAGCGATCAGGAGCCTACATCGCGCCTTGAGGAGGATGACGACGCTTTTATCCTGTTTACAGGCGGAACGACCGGAACGCCCAAAGGCGCGGTTCTGAGCCACAAGAACCTGTTGTGGAACATCATATCGGTAACGACCGAAAATCACAGCCCCTCCCCCGAAGATACGATCTTCTACCCCATGCAGATGTACCACGCGGCTGCGATGAGCCGTTTCCTCGCATACATGTACGCTGGGGCTACCTTTATTGGGAGCAGGAAGTTCGAGCCCGACGGGTACCTGGACTACGTGGAGCGTTACCGTACGACTTTCGTGGTGGGGAATCCCACGATCTATCGAATGCTCCTGGCTGCAAACCGCACCAAGCGCCGTGACACCACCTCAATGACCAGATGGCTCAATACCCAAGGAGTGCTCACGCCGACGGAAATGGAAGAGATCCAAGCGGACTTGTGGCCGAACGCCGCGTACTACAGTTCGTACGCGTTGACCGAGGCCTCACCTGCCGTGACGGTGCTCAAGCCTTGGGACCGGCCGCTGGATTGGGGAAGCGTGGGCAGAGCGTACATGTGCACTGAGGTCCGTATCGTGGATGCCGCGGACCAGGATCTCCCGGCGGGGGAACCGGGAGAAATCATTGTGAGAGGGCCCACCGTGTTCAAAGGTTACTACAAGGAGCCCGCGGAGACGGAACGGACCCTGCGGGGCGGATGGCTGCATACCGGTGACGTGGGCAAGCACGACGAGCGAGGCTACCTCTATATGGTTGATCGGCTCAAGGACATGATCAAGACCGGCGGGCTGAACGTGTACTCCAAGGAAGTGGAAGAGGTGTTGGCTCGGCATCCGGGCATTGCTGAGGCCGCTGTCATCGGGATTCCGCACCCGAAATGGGGTGAATCCGTGTGCGCGGTGATCGTTCCGGCGCAGGGCAGCAATCTTACGGCGGAAGACGTGGAGCGGTATTGCGGGGAACACCTGGCTGGCTACAAGAAGCCGAGCGCCATTCATTTCGTTGACGAGCTGCCCAAGGGGACCTTCGGAGGCAAGGTCCTCAAGAGAGTTCTCAGAGAATGGTTCTGCGCCTCCAGCGAGAGGCCGAGCACCGAATCATGGCGAAGATGAAGCGCACAAGGTGGAACTAAATGGAACCGTTGTATTTTGAAGATTTTCACCTCGGGCAGGAATTCGTGACCAAAGGCCGCACGGTAACCGAGGCGGACATTGTCAACTTCGCGGCGCTCTCCTGGGATACCAACGCGTTGCACACGGACGTTGAATTCGCCAAGAAGAGCCCCTTTGGCGAGCGCATCGCACATGGTTTGCTGGGAATTGTCATCCATGCGGGGCTCTCGCAAATGCTGGGCATCACGGATGGGACCCTCTTGGCGTTCCTGGGTATGACGTGGAATTTTCACCATCCCATCAAGATCGGCGACACCCTGCGAGTAATGCAACGAGTGAAAGATCTCAGAGATACCTCTAAACCGGACCGGGGCGTACTGACATTTGAAAAAGAGTTGATAAATCAGCATGGCCAGGTGGTCCAAACCGGCACGACCACCGCTCTTATCGCCAGAAGAAAGCCGGCCGGCGCCTGAGAGGACATGACCGACATGAGGATTCTGTGGGACGAATTGCTCTCTGAAGAGCATCGCATGGTGCGCGAAACTGTGAGGAAGTTCGCGGAGAAGGAGCTCGCGCCCATTGCGCGCGAGATCGACGAGAACGAACGATTTCCCATGGATGTGTACCGGAAGGCTGGTGAGAACGGCCTGATCGGGTCCACTTCGCCGGTTGAGTACGGCGGCGGTGGCGCTGATTTGCTGACCAACGCGCTTATCAAGGAGGAATTCTGTCGCGTGGCCGCGGGCTTCGGCATGTCCGTGAACATGTGCACCACCAACTTCGCGTATTTCATTTCCAAGTATGGGACGGACCGACAAAAATCCACGTACATACCGCCGGTGATCGCTGGCGAGGCGCTCGCGGCCTTCTGTCTGACCGAGCCCGAGGCCGGCTCCGACGCGCTCGCCCTGCGGACCGCCTACACCCGGAAAGGCGCGGCCTATGCGCTGAAAGGCTCCAAGACCTTCATAACCAATGCCCCCGAGGCTCGCTATTTCCTGGTGGTGGCTCGGGAGCACGGCACTCACGGCGCGCAAGGGGGCGCGCTCTTCATTCTGGAGCGGGGGATGAAGGGTCTGTCCACCGGCCCGCCTTTTCAGAAAATGGGTATGCGCTGCTCGCCGACCGGCGAAGTCTTCCTGGACGAGGTGGAGGTCGGGCCGGAGCAGATCCTCGGCCCAGAAGGAGACGGATTCACGATACTTTTTGAGGCGCTGGACGAAGAGCGCGTACTGGGGGCCATGACCAGTATCGGCATTGCGCAAGCCTGCCTGGAATGCTCGGTGAAGTACGCCCGAGAGCGTCGGCAATTCGGCCAGCTCATCGGCAACTTCCAGCTTGTTCGGAACATGATCGCAGAAATGGCGACTCGGCTGGATATGGCGCGGCGCTACACCTACTCGTTGTGTCCGCTGGTGGATCAGGGTCGCAAGTTGACCAAGGAAGCCTCCATGGCCAAGTACTTCGCTTCGGTCATGGCCACCCGCGCTGCTCTGGACGCGATCCAGATCCACGGTGGTTACGGCTACATGCGTGAGTATCCTGTGGAGCGCTACCTGCGCGACGCAAAACTGGTGGAAATCGGCGGCGGCGCCTCCGAGATCCAGAAGATGATCATTGCAAGGGAACTCCTGAAGGATTAACCTCCGATCTTCGCGCCGATCGGGACCAAGCCATGAGGCGTGCCCAATGCTCCAGATGACCATACCTTACTTGCTGGAACGTGCGGCTCGGAAGTGCCCGGACAAAGAGGCGATTGTCTCCGAAACAGGTCGCCTGCGCTACCGCGAGTGGTTGGAGAATTCCAATCGGCTCGCTCGGGCCCTACATGCGATGGGCGTCAAGAAAGGCGACCGGATCGCTACCCTTTTTCTCAACGGACGGACCGTGCTTGAACTCTACCTGGCGCTCATGAAGCTGGGAGCGGTGTTGGCACCGTTGAACGTGCGCCTCGCCGCCGACGAGTTGAGCTATATCGTCAAGAACTCGGACGCGAACGTGTTCGTCTACGATCATCAGTTTCGGCCGGTAGTGGATAAGGTGCGCCCCGGCACGCCCCGGGTGGGCCGGTGGGTGGTGAGCGGGGGACAGCCTCTCCCGACGGAAGAGAGCCTGGAAGCCCTGCAAGAGGCCGACTCGGCGGGCTTTGAGTGGCCCGATCTGATGGAAAGCGACGCGGCCTGTATCATGTACACGGCCGGAACAACAGGCAAGCCCAAGGGGGTAATCCATTCTCATCGCTCCTGTATATGGGCCGCGGCAGCCGCGGCGGGAGAGGTGGATTTGGCCCCGGATTACCGAGTGGCTCTCGTGTTTCCTCTATTTCATGTCGCCGCATTTGCCCTGCTCGTGACAAACCTCTACCTGGGATGCTCCACTGTTTCCATGGCCAAGTTCGATCCTGCCTCGCTCATGGAGACCGTGCAAAGGGAACGAATCAATCGGCTCGTGTTCCCGCCCACTGTATGGAACTTTATCCTGCAATTGCCCGACCTGGATCGGTACGATACCTCTTCGGTTCGTTCTTTGGGCTCGGGGGCCGAGCCGATGCCGACCCATACGAAGCGCCGGCTCATGGAAGTCTTTCCCAACGCCAAGCTAGGCGAAACTTACGGCATGACCGAAACAATGGCCGTCATTTCCACTCTCAAGCCTGCGGACGCCCTCAGCAAGACCGATTCGGTCGGTAAGCCTTTCCACAGTGTGGAGGCGCGGATCGTTGATGAGCTGGGTCGCGATCTTCCCGCCGGTCAAATAGGCGAGATCTTGGTTCGAGGGCCCAACGTTACGAGCGGCTATTACCAAAACCCCGTGGCCACTCAGGAAGCGTTCACGGACGGCTGGCTCCATACGGGCGATTTGGGCGAAATGGATCAAGACGGGTTCCTCTACATTCGGGATCGTAAGAAGGACATGATCATCAGCGGAGGTGAAAACATCTATCCCCGCGAAATCGAGGAAGTCCTGGCAACTCATCCAAAAGTGCAAGAGGTTGCCGTGGTGGGCGCGCCGGATCCTATCTGGGGACAACGAGTTCACGCAGCGGTGGCGCTCAAGCCCGGCGTATTGTGCACGCAGGAGGAAATCATTCTCCATTGCAAGGATAAGTTGGCCGGATTCAAGAAGCCGCGATCCGTCACGTTCGTGGCCGCCCTGCCCCGCTCGCCGGCCGGCAAGGTCCTGAAAAGAGTGCTCCGGGACAATCTGGAGCCTGATAGTTCCTTTTCATAGGAGAACACATGCAATCCGCGAACACGATGCTCTTCTCCTATGTTTCCGAGAAGCACGCCAAGAATCATGGTGATAAGATCTATTTGGCGGAGGGTTCTCGGCGACTTACGTTCGGTCAATTCAACCGCCGCGCCAATCAATTGGCGCGTGGTCTTCTTGCACGCGGGTTGCGCCCCGGTGACCGAGTCTGCATCCTCAACCACAACGCGATCGAAAATGTGGAAGCCTTCTTTGGCGCTCTGAAAGCCGGGGGAGTTTTCTGCCCTGTGAATACCCGCCTGGCCCTGCCGGAAGTGGCGGCTATCGTCGCGGATGCGGAGCCCGCTTTGGTAATAGCAGGCGAAGAATACTTGGCCAAGCTTGCGGGAGTCCCCAATTTGCATGTTGGAAGAAATCTTTTTGTTATCGGCGGTGGTGAGGCTGACTCCTTTGAAACCATACTGGAAGGCCAGTCCGCAGAGCGGATCGAGCCCGTCCGTGGAGACGACGACCTTGCGGGCCTCATTTACACCAGCGGAACCACAGGCCGGCCCAAAGGGGTTATGTGGACTCACCGGAACCTCTTCTCGTCCGCTCACGCCTCGGCCATCTCGCGTCGCACCCGTGGCGCCGACGTGGCGCTGGTGGCCGCGCCCATATATCAAGCCGCCGGCGTGGGCACCGTCCTGGCGAGCACCTTCCGCGGCAATACGGTGGTTTTGTTGAACAAGTTCGACCCCGTGGACTATCTGGCCACGATCGAGCGCGAGCGGGTCACCACCGCATTCTTGATCCCCGTAATGCTCCTGAAGCTCCTGGAATGCCCGCAGCTCTCGGACTTCGACCTCTCCAGCCTGCGCACCGTCTGCTACGGTTCCGCTCCCATGCCGATAACCGTGCTCAAGCGTGCCCTGGCGCGGTTTGACTGGCGTTTCGTGGGCGCGTGCGGCGCCACGGAGACCTCTCCGGGGTACATCGCTTTCCTGGATGAACACGACCACATGCTGGATGGGTCACCTGAAATGGAAGCCAGGCTGCGTTCCATCGGCCACGAAAGCATCAATGCCGAGGTCCGCATCTTCAATGACGAAGACCGGGAACTCCCCCCGGGCGAGATCGGCGAGATCGTGATTAGGGGAACCAATGTCATGGCCGGGTATTGGCGGCAACCCGAACTCACTGAGGAAGCTCTTCGCCACGGATGGCACCATACCGGGGACGTGGGGTACATGGACCACGAGGGCTACATTTTCCTCGTCGACCGCAAGAAGGAGCTGATCATCAGCGGTGGATTCAACGTTTACCCGAAGGAGATCGAGGATGCCCTGCAGTCCCATCCCGCGGTGCTCCAGGCTGCGGTCGTGGGAAGGTCGCATGCGGTCTGGGGCGAAACCCCTGTGGCCTTCGTGGTGCTGGGACAGGGGGACGATCTCCCGGACGATCAGCAGCTCATGGCCATGCTCAGAGAGAAGCTGGCCGACTTTAAGCTGCCCAGAGGCGGCATACATTTTATCCCGGAATTGCCGATGAACGCTGCGGGCAAGGTGGTCAAACACGAGCTTAAGCGGCTCTACCCGGAACGCTTTGCCTGACGGTGGAAACGGCGCCCGGCAAATCGAGCAATGCGCCGACATTTAGTGGAGAACATGCGACACCATGAAGAATATGATCACACACAACGGAGCGCCCCCAAAACGGGGCGCGGCCATTGAAGAAACATTCCAGAAAATCCGCAATATGCTCTATTCGAGCCTTCTCGCGCCCGGACAAAAGATCATTTACACGGACCTGGCTCGACGGCTGAATGTGAGCGTAACCCCTGTGATACAGGCGCTCAACCGGCTGAAGGCATCCGGTTTTGTTACGTATGCGCCTAACAAGGGGTACTTCGTCAGCGAAATCACCGAGCAAGAGGCGCTCCAGCTCTACGAAGCCCGTGAAGCCCTTGAGATATACATAATCCCTCGGATCGTGGAGAACCTGAACCCCCGAGTCGTCAGCCAATTCAAGAAGACCTTCAAGAAGCACAGTATGGAATCGGAGAATCTGATCGGCCGTCGGCTGATCTTGGTGGACGCGCATTTCCATCTCAAGATTGCCGAGTTCGCCGCGAATGAGGTGATCTACACCATGCTTGAGGAGATCTTCGAGAAACTCTACCTGAAATACCGGCCCGAGTACTTCAGTAACGAGCAGATTCTGGGGATCGTCCAGGAGCATCGCGCGCTACTGGACGCCTTGAGCCGAGGTGAGGCGCAAGAAGCGATTGCGGCGACAAGAAGGCACATTGCTTCGGGCCGGGCGCGGGTCATAAACAGCCTTCGTATTCGCCAGGCGCCGGACATACTCTTGGGTGGGGTGAGGGAAGTCACCCTCGGAAAAGTCGGCATGTAAAATCGTTCCTGCGGAAAATTCGCATCGCGGCCTTATACCTGCTTCTTGACCGAACGCAGTTCTCTTAGGAGTCTTACGCATATGGCATATCAACTCACCGAGGAACACCGCATTTTCCGCGACGCTATCAGAGCCTTTGCGGAAAATGAAATTGCGCCTCTGGTCGAAGAGGCGGAGGAGACCGAGACTTTCCCCAAACACCTGTTCAAACGCATGGCTGAATATGGATTCCTCTGCCCGCGCTATCCCGAGGAGCTTGGCGGCGGGGGCGCGGACAAGATAGCCGAGTGCATCCTGGTCGAAGAGCTCACGCGAGTATGCTCCGGCATTGCGGGAGCGGTGGTGGCGCACAGCGGCCTCGGCGCCATGCCGATCTATCAGTACGGTTCCGAGGAACAGAAGGAGCGCTTTCTCGTTCCCGCCATAAAGGGCGAAAAAATAGCCGCGTTCGGTTTGACTGAACCCAATGCCGGCTCGGACGTGGCTTCCCTTCAGACCAGAGCGGAGCGAGATGGAGACAATTACATCATCAACGGCTCAAAGATGTTTATCTCCAACGGCCCTATTTGCGATTATGTGGTCGTAGCCGCGTACACGCAACCGGAACGTCGCGGAGAAGGCATTAACCTCTTCATTGTGGAGCGCAGCGCCCCGGGATTCAACGTCTCCCCCAAGCTCAAGAAGGTGGGCAACCGCTGCACGGAGACTGCTGAACTCGTGTTTGAAGACTGTGTGGTTCCCGCGTCCAACATGATCGGCGGCAAGGAAGGCGGTGGCTTCAAGCAAATTGACGATACCCTGATCTCCGGCCGGATAACCTATGGGAGTCGGTCCACTGGGACCGCGCAAGCCGCATACGAGCTGTCCGCGCAATATGCCAAGGAGCGGGTGCAATTCGGACGGCCCATTATCGAATTCCAGGCGACTCGCTTCAAGTTGGCCGAAATGGCCATGAACGTCGATATCATGCGGACCTACACCTATTACACGGCTCATCTGTACGACTCCGGCGTAAACGTGCGAAAGGAGTCCTCCATGGTAAAGCTCTTTTGCACCGAGACCCTGCAGAAGATTTTGAATGACGCCATGCAGATCCACGGCGGTTACGGGTACATGATGGAGTACGCGGTTCAAAGACACTGGCGCGACGGCAGGCTCTTCACCGTGACCGAAGGGACTTCCGAAGTGCACAAGATGGTGATCGCCAGAGAATGCGGCTTTTGATCGGGGCGACGGTGAGTAGGGCCTTTCCTGGGGACAGGAGAAGAGCAGACATGGACAGCACGAATTTCCGCGAGATCAAGGAACAATGGGTTCACGCCGACAAATCCCTTGCCGGTCTGAAACGCCGGCAAACGGATTGGGGCGCGGCCGTGGAACCTCTCTATACGCCTGCCGAAGTGGACGGCCAGGATTATCTCGCGGAGATCGGCTTCCCGGGTCAGTATCCGTTCACTCGCGGTATCCACTCCGGCATGTATCTGGCTCGGCCCTGGACCATACGGCAGTATTCGGGCTACGAATCGCCACAGGACACCAACCGCCGTTTTCGCTACCTGCTGGAGCATGGTCAGACCGGGCTCAGCGTGGCCTTTGATCTTCCCACCCAGATCGGGTACGACTCCGACGACCCCATGAGCGCGGGTGAAGTGGGCAAGGTAGGGGTCCCGGTGGACACGCTGGAAGATATGGAGAGTATCTTTGACGGCCTGCCGCTCGATAAGCTCTCCACCTCCATGACCATCAACGCTCCCGCGGCCATACTCCTGGCAATGTACATCAGCCTGGCCCGGAAACGGAACCTGGATCCCAAGGCGCTCAGCGGGACTATTCAGAACGACATTCTCAAAGAGTATACGGTCCGTGGGACCTATATTTTTCCGCCCAAGCCGTCCATCAGGTTGATCACCGACATTTTCGCTTATTGCGGCGAGCATCTTCCGCGCTTCAACAGCATCAACATCGCGGGGTACCACATGCGTGAGGCGGGCTGCTCCGCGGTTCAGGAGATTGCCTTCAGCTTCAGCAATGCCATTGCCTACATCCAGGCCGGGTTGGCCGCGGGTTTGGACATAGACAGCTTCGCGCCTCGCATTAGTTGGATTTTCAACACAGCGAACAAAATCTTTGAAGAGGCCGCCAAATACCGAGCGGCTCGTCGAGTCTGGGCGGAGTTGCTGCGGGAACGCTTCGGGGCAAAGGACCCTCGCTCGTGGATGTTGCGCTTCCATACCCAGACTTCCGGCGCGAGCCTCACGGCGCAACAACCCGTCAACAACGCGGTTCGGGTGGCGTACCAGGTTTTGGCGGCGGTCCTGGGTGGAGCCCAATCAATTGCCGCATGTTCGTACGACGAGGCCCTCTCCCTGCCCACCGAAGAGTCGGTCCGCTGCAGCATTCGCACTCAGCAGATCCTCCTGGAGGAAGCCGGTGTGACGGACACTGTTGATCCTCTGGGAGGCTCGTATTACGTTGAGGCGCTCACCAGGCGCATGTGCGAAGAGATCAAGGCTCTTATCATGCGGATAGACGACATGGGGGGCGCGGTGGCCGCGATTGAGCGCGGTTTTGTCCAGAGGGAGATCGAAGGCCGCGCGTACGAGATCCAACGCGACATCGAGCAGGGTCGGCGAGTCGTAGTGGGACTGAACAAGCACCAGGTGGAAGAGGAAGGCGAACAGCGCGTCAACATCTTCCAATCGAATCCGCAGGCGGAGCAAGACCAGATCGAGCGTCTTCAGGCATTGCGGAGGCGACGCAGCGCGGATAAGGTGACTGCCGCGCTTGGCGCGCTGCGTGAGGCCGCGCAGGGCGATCGGAACCTGATGCCCGTTCTCATTGAAGCGTCGGAGGCATACGCGAGTCTGGGAGAGATCTGCGGCGCGCTGCGGGAAGTTTTCGGGGAGTACAAACCCGTCCGCACAATCTAGAGATCTTGGACCGCAGCCCGCGCCGTTGCTCTTCGCCCCACAGGCGGCAATGTCGTCGAGTTCATTAACCTTTCACTGATGCGGCATCTTCCATCGTTATTCGGACGCAAGCCGATTTTCCTAGAGTCCGACTGTAGTGGACCGAGGAGGAATTATTCTTATGGCAGGTATTGTTCGAGCCGCGGGATACGTGCCCTACCTTAAGATGGATCGAAAGGTCATAGCAGCCGCGTGGGAACGAAGCGCTCTGCCCGGGTGTCGCAGCGTAGCGAACCACGACGAGGATTCCCTGACCATGGCGGCGGAAGCTGCGCAGGCCTGCTTGAAGGAGGAAGATCGATCGAGACTGAGCGGGATCTTCTTCGCGTCCACCACCGCGCCTTACTTGGAAAAACAGGCTGCGGCTCTGTTAGCGACAGCGCTGGATCTTGACCGGGGAATTCTGACAGTCGATTATGCGCATTCTTTGCGTTCTTCGCTGAGCGCCCTGCGTCTGGCCCTGGACGCTGTTTCGGCAGGCACGGCGGATACGATTCTGGTGGCCGCGGCGGACACTCGTCAGGGTTATCCTCGCTCGGATCCGGAGCAGCAGTTCGGCGATGGGGCCGCGGCCGTCCTGGTGGGCGGATCGAATGAAGTTCTCGAATATATGGGCGGCTATGGTCTCAACGATTACATCACGGACGTGTGGCGCAACCCCGGTGACAGATACGTGCGCGCATGGGAGGGCCGCTTCATCACGAGCGTAGGGTATATGGCTTTGATGAAGGAGGTAATCAGCAGCTTGTTGACCAAGCTCGGACTGAAGCCTTCTGAAGTGGATCGAGCTGTGGTGGCGGCGCCGGATCAGCGTTCCCTGAAGGACCTGCTCAAAGTTACGGGCATGGATAAGGAAGAGGCGGCTGCCGACTCTCTGCTCAACGAAGTCGGCTTTACGGGCGCCGCCCACCCCCTTCTGATGTTGACCGAGGCTCTGGAGAAGGCCCGACCCGGACAAACCCTGCTTGTGGCAGGGTACGGGGACGGGGCAGAGGCCCTGCTCTTCAGGGTCGCCGCCAATCCGGCGTCCGAAGCGCCGAAACATTCTGTCGGTGAACAGATAACCGCCCGGGGCGCCTTGAACTCTTACGCGCGCTTTCTCAGCTACAAGGAATCCGTCGAACCCTTGCCGGGCGAGCCTTTTCGCATTCTCCCTTCCGCATCCGCAACGTGGCGAGAGCGGGATTCCTTGTTGCGCTGCCGGGGTAGTCGATGCCGGGAATGCGGAGAAGTCGCGTTTCCTATTCAGCGGGTTTGCAACAATTGTCGGAGTCTCGATCGATTCGAGACTGTTCGCCTTTCCGGGCTCCAGGGAAAGGTTTTTTCGTTCAGCCAGGACAATCTCGCCGGCCGAAGTGACGACCCGGTGGTGGTGCAGACAGTAGTGGAAATGGAAAACAGCGCGCGCTTCTACGGATTAATGACCGATTGCCGGCCAGCGGACGTGCGGGTGGGCATGCCGGTGCGCCTTACTCTTCGCCGGTTTCACGAATTGGGAGACTTCCACAACTACTTCTGGAAATGCCGGCCGGTCAGGTGAACGAGGGGTGAACTATGGGCAGCATCAAAGACAAGGTTGCGATCATCGGGATGGGGTGTAGCAAGTTCGGGGAGCGCTGGGACGCGGGCCTTTCCGATTTGGCGATAGAAGCTGCGTATGAAGCGTATCAGGACGCGGGGATAGGACCCGAATCCATAGAAGCCTGCTGGTTCAGCACGGTCTACGCGCCTGTGGGAGGAATAGGCGCCTCCGTAGCCGCGGATGCGCTCAAGCTGCGCAACATTCCCCTCATTCGCAATGAGAACTGGTGCGCCAGCGGCCATGTCGCTCTGATCGAGGCTTGCGTCGCCGTCGCGAGCGGCTTGTATGACGTGGTCATGGCCCTGGGCGTGGAAAAGCTCAAAGACACCGGCTATCCCGGATTGGGCGCGGGCCGCGGGATGAGTCCCGTGCTGGAAGCCCGCCGAACAGCTCCCGGATCCTTCGCGCTTATTGCCAAACGCTACTTCGAAACTTACGGCCTGAGTGACGAACAGGGTAAGGAACTGATCGGACGCATTGCGGTCAAGAACCACGAGAACGGCAGGCTTACTCCCAAAGCGCACTTCCACAACAAGGTGAGTTTGGACAAGGTCATCGCGGCCCCCATTGTCTCGTGGCCTCTCGGACTCTTTGACTGCTGCGGCAACAGCGACGGCGCGGCCTGCGCGATCGTGACCCGCTCCGACCTGGCGAAGAGTTTTCGGCCCGACCCCATATATCTCAAAGGAGTGGGCATCTCCATGGACTCCATGCTACCCCACTTGCGACCCGGATTCGATTGGTTGCGATTCGACTCCTTGATTAACTCTTCCAGGCAGGCTTATGACATGGCGGGGATCAAGAACCCGCGACAAGAACTGGACCTGGCCGAAGTCCACGATTGCTTCACCATCACCGAACTGGCAATCTATGAGAATTTCGGGTTCAGCGAGCCGGGCAACGCGCGGGAGGACGTGGAGTCGGGCTTCTTCACAAGACACGGCGGGCTGCCGGTCAATATCGACGGCGGACTAAAATGCTTCGGTCATCCAATCGGCGCCAGCGGCCTGCGGATGACGTACGAAGTATACAAACAGCTTCAACAAAAGGTGGACAACCCCGAGCGCCAGATTAAGAACCCCCGGCGCGGCCTCTCCCACACCTTTGGGGGACCGCCGCAGATCAGCGCTGTGGCCGTATTCGGTAATGAAACGGGATGACAAGCGTGGTCCGACCATGATAAGGCGGCAATGACCGCTGCATTGGAGGCTATCCGTGAAGATTGACAAGGTATTGGTGATCGGCGCGGGGACCATGGGATCCGGGATCGCTCAGGTCGGCGCGCAAAAGGGCCTGAAGACAACCATGATAGACACAGGCCCGGAGATGCTCGACAAAGCTATGAAGACCATTTCCCGGTCGGTGGAGAAGCTCGCGGAAAAGGGTAAACTTTCCGAGAAACCGACAGAAGTTATCGCGCGCGTCACCGCGTCGACTGATCTTCAAGTCGGGGCCGACGCGGATCTCGTGATCGAAGCGGTATTCGAGGATCTCAGGGTCAAACAAGACCTCTTTGCCCGTGTTGAGGGGATCGTAGGCCATCACACCGTCCTGGCCACGAACACTTCCGCTATTCCCATCAGCGCGATCGGCAAAGATCTGAGCGGACCTGAGCGTCTCCTTGGGCTACACTTCTTCAATCCCGTCCCAATGATGGACGCGGTGGAAGTCATCAGAGGCGTGTGCACGAATGATGAAACGTTTGCGTTCGGCGCCGAATTCGTGCGCTTCCTCGGCAAAGAGCCTATCATGGTCAAGACCGATATTGCGGGCTTCGCGCTCAATCGCGCCAATATGCTCGCCAACCTGGAGGCTATGCGCCTCGTGGAAAACGGCGTTGTCACACCCGAGGATCTTGATAAGGGATTCCGTCTCGCGTTCGGACGCAGGATGGGCCCCCTTGAGACGTCTGATCTGGTAGGGCTGGACGTGCAGCTCATGGCGTACACAAACGTGTACATGGAGGAACGAGATCCCAAGTTCCATCCGCCCGCGATACTGCGGCGCAAGGTGGCCGCGGGCCACCTGGGCCGTAAGACCGGCAAGGGCTGGTATGAATACAATCCCGACGGAACCCGAAAGCAGTAATAGGCAGCTTGGAGAGTCAAGAACCTTTCCGTCGCAAGGAGGCCGTGAGTGAACATAGTCGTCATATCGAGGCAAGTAGGTTCGTTCGGCGATGAAATAGCCTCTCTGGTGGCCGCGGAGATGGGCTTGGAACTGATCGGGAGGGACGGCCTGCACAAGTTGGCGCTGTCCTGCGAACCCGATTATAGCGCGGCGTGCGCGGCTTACGAAAAAGAGCACGGAGCCGGATTTTTCGAACGCATATTCTTCGATAGACCGTCTTACCTTAGCCTCTTCGAGGCTATGGCTTTTGAGCAGGCGAGCCGCGGAAATGTGGTGATGGTCGGCCGCGGCGCGCAGATCGTGCTGCGGGGCTTTCCCGGCGTATTCACCACTCGCATCGTGGCCCCCTTCGCCGTAAGAGTTCGCCGAGTGCAGGAACGAAGCGGCTCCTCAGCGGCGGTTGCCGAGGATTTCGTCAAGAAATACGACCGCGACCGAAGGTCGTTGATACAGTCAATCTTCATGGCGAATCTGGATGACTGGGGTCTATACGACGTTATTCTCAACACGGAGCGCTATACCGCCCACGCAGCGGCCAAGACGTTGATTGAGGCTGTCAGGCAAACGATGCCTGTCCCTGACAAGGCCCAGTCCGCGGAAACGTTCAAAGCCCTTGCAGTCGCCAAACGCGCGGAAACGCTGGTGCGCAACAAATTGACCTCCGCCGTGGCCCGCGATATCAAAATCACGGCGGAACGCGGTGGGGTGGTGCGCATGACCGGCCTCGTCGCTCAAAAAGCGGACAAGGAATTCGCAGAGGAGATCGTCTCCCAGTGCCCTGGAGTGATAAAGGTGGAAAACGATCTGGTGATCACCGAGGGCTTCCGGTTTCTGCTGTGATTTGAGCAGCGCGTGTGCGCATTGAGGCTGAAGGAGTTCGCATGTCGAGCGAGTTGGCGGCGCGCTTTCATGACGCGATCGAGAATCAGGAACCACGTCTCCGGACCTTGGCCGCGCAAGGCCGGAGGATACTGGGATACTTCTGCACGTACACCCCTGTGGAATTGATCCACGCGTCCGGTTTTGTCCCGGTCAGGGTTATGGGAGGCGTTCGCACTCTTACGAAGGCTGACACTTTGGCGCCCAGCTTCCTCTGTCCGTATATGAGGGCTGCGCTTGATAAGGCATTGAGCGGCGAGTACGGTTTTCTTTCGGGTATTGTGCAGGGCTATACCTGCGATGCAGCCTGCGGCGCGGTGAGAATCTGGGAACGAAACATCCCCGGTGAGATCTATCACACTATCGCATTGCCGTACTGTGACTCACCCTCTTCCCGACGCTTCCTCCTTTCCGAGATCGATGCGCTGACCGTGAAGCTCCGAGCAATCGGGGGAACATTCAGTGAACAAAGCTTGGCCGATGCAATTGAGTTGTACGGCAAAATCAGACGCTTGATCCTAAAGCTCTACCAAATCCGCTACGATGAAAGGTTGTCGATACAAGCGAGCGACTTCCTCGCCATCATCCAGGCCGGCTTCATGACGCCGCCGGAGGATTACCTACGGATGCTGGAGGACTCGGCTCCGATTACCGGACCCTCGGTAGCGTCGGAACGCGGCGGGACGCGTGTGCTCGTTTCCGGCAGCCTTGTGGAGGACCCGAAAATCCTTGACCTCATCGAGGAGTCCGGCGGCCTGATCGTAGCCGACGACCTGTGCACGGGCATACGAAATTTCGAGCCCGTGTCGGGGTTCGGATTGGATCCCATCCAACGCCTCATAGACCGGTACATGAATCGCGCCCCGTGTCCGTGCAGGTCGAGGGTTTCGGACAGGGCGCCGTTTATCGAGCATCTTCTGGAGCGGTCCGGGGCTCAAGGCGTGATTTTCCTCTTTCAGAAGTACTGCACTCCACATTTGGCGGACCATCCGAGCCTCGTGGAACACTTCAAGGCAAAAGAGATTCCATCGATCGCGGTGGAAATGGAGGAGACCGGGGTCAACGAAGGGCAATTGAGGACGCGTCTCGAAGCCTTCTTTGAGATGTTGAGGTAGAACCACGATGGAGAAGACCGGGAAATCCAGAAAGAGGCTTAGGGCGGCCAAAGAGTTGAACCGGGTGGTGACGGAATACTATGTGGAATGCGGCCGAGCAAAGGCTGAGGGAAAGCCTGTTGGCTGGATGCCTCCCATGAACGGCGCCATTGAAATATTCTATGCCATGGACATTCAGCCCGTCTTTCCTGAGAACTGGTCACCAATCTGCGCAGCATTCGGACTCGCGGAAAGAAACTTCGAAGTTGCGGAAGGCATGGGCTATTCCCGTGACCTGTGCGGGTACATGCGAAACATCATCGGGTACGTGCATGGCCTCATGAAGGAAGAAGGAACGCCTTTGGGCGGCCTGCCCGAGCCGGATATACTGCTCTCACCCGGGGGCGGCTGCGTCCCGGTGATCAAGATCTTCCAGGCGCTGGAGCGCCGGTTCCCCAACGCCAAGGTCTACCCCGCGGACCTGCCGCAGGTCCCGACCGAGGAGATCCGCCAACATCACGTGGATTACGCTATCGCTGAAATCCACCGCTTGATCGATTTCCTTTCACAGGCCACAGGCAGAAAGCTCGACCAGGACCGACTCAAGGAGGTGGTGAAGCTCTCCGACCGCTCATGCGAGCTGTGGGACGAGATCATGACCTACCGTCGCCGCATACCGACCCCGTTTTCCGCGGCGGAAATCGGGATCATGTTTGTCATGGTAACCCGTCAGGGAACGCAGACCGCGGTGGACTTCCTCACCACCGTAAGGGACGAGGTGAAGGAGAAGTCCGCGCAAGGGCTTGGTGTCTTGGAACAGGAAAAGATACGTCTGTTCTGGGACAACATACCGCTGTGGTACAACATGGGCCTGTTCAACCATTTCGAGGGCATGGGAGGCGTCGTGGTTGCCGAGACTTACTCTTCGGCCTGGTCCCTGCGCCTGGACGTAAATCGTCCCATCGAAGCCTTGGCTTTGAAGAGCCTCAAATCTTATCCAATGGTTTCCTGCGTGTCGGTGGACAAGCGGGTGGAAATGGTGATCAAGGCGTGCAAAGAATACTCCATTGATGGGGCAATACTTCATCGCAACAAATCGTGCCTTCCTATCACATTGGGCCAGATGGATATCAAACGGGCGCTCGAGGCTGAGCTTGGCATCCCCTCGATTGTCATCGACGCGGACCATATGGACAGCCGGAACTTTTCCGTTGAACAATTCCGGACAAGAGTCGACGCATTCATGGAGATGCTGCTGGCGAGGAAGAGTTAGAGCCCTCCGCAAGCCGTGTGTGGAATTAAGACCGCTGTCGCAGTCGGAGAATGCCATGTCGCACAAGACCATCGTCGAAGCGTTCGTAGAAAACGCAAGTAAGTTTCAGGATGAGACCATCATCAAGCACAAGCGGGAAAAGGGTGGGCAATACACCGACCTGACCTGGGCGGAGCTGAGGGAAGCGTCGGAAGCCTTCGCGTGCGGCCTGCTCAATATCGGGATGCAACCCGGGGATCGCCTTGCCATAATGTCGTTCAATCGTCTCGAATGGATCGTCGCGGACCTGGGGACGCTGCTCGCCGGCGGGGTGGGCGTGCCGATCTATCATACGAACACCGCGGAACAGGCAGCATACATCCTGAGCGATTCGGGCTGCGCCTTCGCTGTTGTTGAAGATGTCACTCAGCTCGCCAAGATCCTCCTCCACGTCCACGAATTGCCGAAACTGTCCAAGATCGTTCTTATTGAAGGAACAGTCTCACAAGACGACGGGCGAGTCATTACGTTTGCCGAGCTTGTTGAACAGGGCCGACGCGTCAGAGACGGAAGTCAACAAGAGCTGCGGCGTCGCATCAGCGGCATCAATATCAATGACATGGCCACAATCGTATACACCTCGGGCACTACCGGGCCGCCCAAAGGCTGCATGATCAGCCACCGGAATATCGCATTTGTTCTTTGGTCGATTCACGAATTGATCAAGATCGATCCCAAGACCAACTTCTCCCTCATGATCCTTCCCATATCACATCTTTACCCTCGCGTCTCGGGATATTATTACAACATCTATATGAACATTCCGTTCGCGATAGCCGAATCCATCGACACCGTGGGTCAGAACATGATGGAAACCCGACCTACGTACTTCACCAGTGTTCCTCGCATCTTCGAGAAAGTGTATGACCGGATTGTCGGCGCCGCGGAAAAGGGCTCGCCGTTTAAGCGATCAATATTCCATTGGGCCATGGCAGCCGGCCGCGAAAGGAGCAGAAAGATCACAGCTCGCTTGCCCATGTCCGCGTGGCTCAGGTTCAAGTGTAACGTGGCGGATCGGTTGGTTTTTCAAAAGATCCGTAATCTCCTTGGTGGAAGGCTGACGTTTGCCGTGTCTGCCGGAGCGCCTCTTTCCGCTGATGTAGGAGAGTTCATCCACAGTATGGGGATAGATGTGCTGGAATTCTATGCGCTCACGGAGACAATTTCCGGGACCATGACTACATTCGAGGAGCGCCGCTTTGGCACAGTGGGCAAACCCATGGCGGGAGTGGAAGTGAAGCTCGCGCCCGACGGCGAGATTCTTATCCGAGGCAACAATTTCATGGGTTATTATAATAAGCCCGAACTGACTGCGGAAGTGTTGAGAGACGGGTGGTGTTACACAGGCGATGTGGGCCGATGGGACGAAGACGGCTTTCTCGTGATCACCGATAGGAAGAAAGATCTCATCATCACTTCGGGCGGAAAGAACATCGCGCCGCAAAACATCGAGAACCAGCTCAAGAGGATTCCTCTGGTATCGCTTCCGCTGGTGTATGGAGACAAGAAGAACTACCTTATCGCTCTCATCACCCTCGATCGCGCGGAAACCGACGCTTGGGCGAAAGACCGAGGAATCACGTATGAGACTTACGAGGAACTGACGCGCAGCCCGGAAATACGCGAACATATCCGCCAAGGAATCGAAAAGGTCAACACGGACCTTGCGCGCTTCGAAACGATCAAGAAGTTTGAGATCCTCCCGTGTGAGTTCTCCCAAGAACAGGGTGAGATTACGCCCACGTTGAAGCTTAAGCGCAAGGTCATAAAAGATAAGTACGCGCCCTTATTGGAATCGTTGTACGACGACTCCAGGTAACGCGAAAATGTATTTCGTCGGAATCGACGTGGGCTCATTGAGCACCGAGACCGTGATCCTCGACCATGCGGGCGCGGTGGTTTCGTACCACATTTCATCCACCGGCGCGAACAGTCGCACAGCCGGTGAGAAATCATTTGCCGCGGCTTTGGCGAGTGGCGGCATCGCTCAATCTGAAGTGAACTTCACCGTGGCTACCGGTTACGGCCGCGTAAGTATACCTTTTGCCGACAAAACCGTGACCGAAATCACTTGCCATGCGCGGGGAGCTGTTCATCTTTTTCCCGCAACACAAACCATAATTGATGTCGGCGGCCAGGACAGCAAGGTCATCAGCGTCTCACAAGACGGAAAAGTGGCGGATTTCAGCATGAACGACAAATGCGCCGCGGGCACGGGCAGATTCTTGGAAGTAATGGCGCGGGCCCTGGAAATCGGCCTGGACCGGATGGGCCCGCTCTCAATGAGGTCCACCCGTGACATATCCATTAGCAGCATGTGCACTGTATTCGCCGAGTCCGAGGTCATCTCACTGGTGGCTCGCGCCACACCGAAAGAAGACATACTCAATGCAATTCATCAATCCATATGCAACCGCCTCGCGCCATTGATGGACGCTGTGGGCATACGGATGGAAGTGACCATGACGGGCGGTGTGGCCAAGAACACCGGTATCGTGGAGAAAATCAGAGAAAAGGTGGGCGGACGGATAAACGTGCCCGAAGAACCTCAGATTGTGGGCGCCTTGGGCGCAGCCCTTATCGCCCGCGACATGAGCGCCCACGCACAATAAGGAATGGATAGCGCTTCTTGCGAGGGTGCGGGAACCGCTTTTTCACACGAAAAAGGGGTTCCCGCAAGTTCGGATCTACTTTCCTCCAGCCCCGTAGCGCCCTGCCCTCACCTCTCGCTATTGCGCGGGCTTGGCCTTGGGTTTCTCGGTTTTGGCTTTGGTAGACTTGCCGGTTCGTTTCACGGAACCGGGGACAACGTTGTAACCGTAAACCCCCGGAGCATATCCGTAGGCTCCGTATCCGCCGTAGTAGGAGCCGGCTGAGTACGATGTTCCTCCTGACCAGGAGGGGAAACAGCCAAATCAAGCAGCTTCCGCAATACAGGGCGCGGTCACGAAAGCGACCGCTGCCATAAGAACAAGTAGCGTGGCACATTTGGTTAGCATTATGTCTTCTCCTTTCGTCATAAATCAAAATCCGGCCATTCCAATAGGTGAAGACCATACCCCACCGTCGTCGGTTGAGTCAACTCTGATTTTTCTTGACTATAGGTTTACACTGGGGCGGATCCGGCGGCCGTGTCATTGCGAGAGTGGAGCAATGCCCAGCGTCAGGCCGGCCGGTCCAAGCTTCTCCCAACCGACTTCCTATCACTTCGGAAAAGAACAAATCGGCTACTTCAGCGTAATCGCCTTTTCGGGGCACATCTCTTGGCAACAGAAGCACGTGATGCAAGTGTCCGCATCGACTACGGGGAGCCCATTGTCCATCGACAACGCGGATACCGCGCACTGATCCACGCAGGTTTCGCATGCAGTGCACAGGTCAGGTTCGACCTGAGGTCGCAAGATGGTCCGCGAATGAATGACGGCTTGTATGTTCTCGTTGCGGATGATCGCTTCTCCGCCCAAAGGAGGAAGCTTGAAATCGCGTATAGGTTTTAGTTCACCGATGAGCTCTATTTTTTTCAGGTCGTAATCGCCCAGGCCCTCGTCCTTGGCCTTTTGGAGGAATCGCAGTCGAGCCGGATCACAACCCATCATGGTCGCGATAACTGCATCCAAAGCCACAGCATTGTCGGACGCGAGCACCAGGCCGATGTTTCGTAGGTCAGGAGAAGCAGGACCGTTGCCCTCCATACCGACCACCGCATCTACAATAAACAAATCGGGCGGTCGGAGCCGGAACACATCCACGATAACTTCGTGGAAGCGCTCAGGATTGCCCGCGGCCTTGTGTAACTTGGCTTTCTGAGCGCCGGGCAAGAAGCCGTAACAGTTCTTGATCGCTCCGGTCATGACGGTCAGGCCGTGAGTCTTGAACTTCGGCAGGCTGATGATCACGTCCGCGTCCAGCACGGATCGAGAAACGCTCACCGCGGGCATGAAATCCGGGTTGAAATCAAGCTTCTGCGAATCATTACCGATGTTGAGATAATATCCTTTGGAAGCTTCAAGCAGCCCTGTCATTCTGAAACATTCTTCGTTCGCGCCGTAATTGAAAAGACCGGGATTATCTCCCACAATCAGGGACGCGGGCCGCAGCGTTTCCACTTTTTCCACAACAGCGCGAAGAACTTGAGGATTGGTGACGATAGCTTCTGACGCCTGCGAAGCCCGGAGCACATTGGGCTTTATCAGCGCCTTCTTGCCCTGAACATCCACCGGGAAGATCTCAAAGGCTCGGTCAACAGCCTGGCGGACATTCTCGTACGTAGCGGGATGGATCATTACTTTTGTCATGGCCTACACCTCCCTCACCGCCCTCCAATGATACCATATCGGCCGACTGATTTGGTCTCCCTCTTGAGATCATACTAATGCGCCATCAAGAAAGCGATTATCCGACGTTCCGCAACCTTTGCTTATTGTCGGATCATTCGACTCTGTATTTGCTCTCGCAGGTACAACGGAAGATAGTAATGGCCGCCCGCGTTCTTCCCGGACGCGCCGGAGCCTTTCCATCCCCCGAAAGGCTGGAACCCCGGCCAAGCTCCGGTGGTTGCTCCCACCAACCTGTTGGCGTACGCGACTCCTGCACGGATATTGGTGAAAAACCAATCCGCCTCTTCAGGAGAACCGTAGAATCCAGCGGTGAGGCCGAATGTGCTCTGATTCGCCTGCTCCATCGCTTCGGAAAGGTCCGCGACTGTGCTCACCATCAAGATGGGCACAAACATTTCCTCTATCCAGAGCCGATGATCGCGAGGAACATCCGCCACGATTGTCGGTGAACAAAAATAGCCTCTGGCATACTCTCCTGAATCGAGCGCCTGACCGCCGCTGAATACTTTGCCGGCCGCGGACAATTCCTTCACACAAGCCCTGTATCGATCGAACGCCGTCCGGTTGATCACTGGTCCCATGTACACGTGCTTTTGCGTTGGATCGCCCACTACGATCTTGCCGGTTAGGTCCACCAGGCGACTGACGAAGTCATCGTACACCGGCTCTTCAATATAGACCCGGCTACATGCCGAGCATTTCTGGCCTTGCAGGCCGAATGCGGACCGCATGGTCCCCAGCGCGGCGATTTCCAGGTCCGCGTTGCGCGAAACTATGGTGGGGTTCTTGCCGCCCATCTCCAGGATCACGGGACGCGCGTAATTCAGTCGGGCCCGCTCCTGAAAGATCTTCATACCCACTTCGTAAGACCCGGTAAAGGTGACACCATCCACATCCGAGCTTGATATCAGCGCCTCTCCCACCGTAGAGCCCGAGCCGGTCACAAAGTTGACAACCCCGTCCGGCAGACCCGCGTCCTGAAAGCAGTCAGCAAGGAGTCGAACAGTCCACGGAGCATCGGAAGGCGGTTTGATGATCACCGTGTTTCCAGTGACGAGAGCGGCTGCCGCAGGGCCACCCGTGAGCGCTATGGGAAAATTGAACGGACTGATGATCAACCAGGCGCCATGCGGTCGCAGCACGGATAGGTTCCTGGAAACACAGTTCTTGATGGGGTCCTGACCCATTTCTTTCACAAAGCCGTCATTTTGCTCTATCTGATCGCAGGCATAGTTGATCAGATCCGCTGTTTCAGCGACCTCGCCGAGGGACTCCATTCGGTTCTTGCCTACCGACAGAGCCATGGCCGCGCTGATGTCGAAGATCCGCTCCTCCACGAGCGCTGCGGCCTTTCGGAGTAGGGTCACGCGATCTTGCCATCGCGCGCCGCTCCACTCAGCAAAGGCCCGGCGCGCAGTCTCCACCGCGTCCAGAGCACCCTGCGCCGTGCCCTGTTGGAAGATGCCGAGGACCACGTCGGTGTCGGCAGGCGACGTCTCGTTGAACTTCTGAGCCGAGTATCTATCCTTGCCCGCGACGATCATGGCGTGTTCTTTGCCGAGATCGGCTCTCACCTTTGCCAATGCGGCTTCAAACCGCGTATGGAGTATATCGGGAGGGTCGAACATAGTCGCGTACGTCAACTTGAAGCGCGTCTCTTCCATCCTCCATGTTCCTCCTGCATATGCTGAATCCTATGGACCGTAAGTTACGTTCAACGACACAGCGTGTCAATTGCCTCGAACCATGTCACTGTGAAAAGTCCTCGGTGGGACAGGCTTCCAGCCTGTCTCTTGGGGGCTACGGTAACATACCGGTCTCACCGGCATTTTCTTTCTTGCTGGGACGGGCACCATGTCTGTCGTTCCGACTGACAGGCGAGACGCCTGTCCCACCGAGGAGATTGCTTCGTGCCTCGTCCCGGAGGACTCGCAATGATATGTTCGCCGAAGTGTCCAGCGCCGCCTGAACGAACCAAAAGTCCCTGATCGGGTTTGCCATTGACGGATCTTTTCGGAGGCTGCTATGATGCCCGCGCCGGTCGGCGAGCAGGTCACTGCTCATGCCGTCAGAATTGCGGCGATTAACCCATACATTTCACCCAGGGGGTTAGGGATGAATGCGAAGAAGCTTCATAGGGCGTTGGTTGTTTTATTCGCGCTCTTTCCGGTCATCGGAGCCGGCCCGACATGGGCCGCGGATGATTCGATAAAGATAGGTGTGGTGGGACCCCGCACCGGACCGGCGGCCGCGACTGGGAAGGCTTTCGAAGAGGGCTTTGCCGTGGCCCTGGACATGGTCAATGCTCCGGGAAAAGGAGTGCTTGGCAAGAAACTGGAAGTGGTTTTCGAGGATACCGCGGGCGATCCTGAGAAGGCGGCCTCGGGAATCGAGAAGCTCATTACAAGAGACAAGGTGGCGCTGGTGGTCGGCGAGAGCCATTCGTCCGCCGCTCTTGCGGAGATCGACGTGGCCAACAGGCTGAAGGTTCCTCTCATAATCGCCGAGGCGTGGCACGATGACATCACGGCCAAAGGCTACAAGTACGTTTTTCGAGCCGGGCCCAGCAACAGCGGTGTGGTGAACGATAGCCTGATGGGTTTCGTCAAGGCAAACGGCTTCAAGAAAGTGGCTATCGTTGCAGAAAACACGGATTGGGGCCTTGGTATCAAGAAGCTGGCCGAGGAAGGGCTCAAGGCGGCCAACATTCCCTTCATGACCATCGTTACGGAACGGCAAAGTCAGGATCATTACACCGAGCTGAACAAGGTGAAGCAGTTTGGGCCCGATCTGGTCTTGGCCTTTGTGTACGGCTTCGGGCTTCACTATTTTATCGCTCAGGCCAATGAAACCGGCTTGGCGCCTCAAACCGCTCTGGTGCTTGATGGCGCAGGGCCGCCCAGCTTGTGGCCGGACTTTTGGAAAAACGTGGGAGACGCGGGCAATTTGGAGCTGTTCGTCTCATCCATGAACGTGGATAAGCCTGTGACCGAGGTAGACAAAGCATTCTATGAGGCGTACAGGAAGAAGTTCGGTCAGAATCCCACTGACTATAAGTCTCGTTCTCTGTTCAACACGGTCCTGTTGGCTGCGGATGCAATTAACCGGGCAGGTTCGACCGATGCCGACAAATTGGTCGACGCCCTGGAAAAGACCAACCTAACCATTGCCAGCGGAGTCGTAAAGTTTGATCTGACGCCCGGGTCGTATCGGTACCATCAGTGGCAGCCGCCTATGCTCGTCGTCCAGTGGCAAGACAAGAAGCAGGTGGTCGTCCATCCGAAAGACCTTGCCACCGGCGAGCTTAAGAAGAAGTGACATTTCAACGCTCGGGCTCACCCGATCTCGAGCGTTAGAACCACGCGCTGCAGATCGTTTCGAAAGCGGATCGCTGATTCATCGCACACGGAGACCGCCCCGTAATGACTGATTTCTTGCTTTACCTGACCAACGGATTGGTCATGGGGATCATATACGCCCTTTTTGCGCTGGGCGTTGCGCTGATCGTCGGGATCATGAACGTGGTGAACTTTGCTCACGGCGAGCTGTACGTTCTCGCGGGGTACTTCAGCGCCTTGTTTGCGTCCGCCCTGGGTATGCACCCGGCGCTCGCCATGATCATGGCGACGCTGTGTGTTTTTGTTGTGGGGTTGATCGTCGAAAGAACGCTCATACGGCCGACATACGGTAACGAAATGTATTCCTTGATCGTTACCTTCATTTTGTCCATCGTGCTGCAGAACGGATACTTGCTCATTTTCGGGCCTTATCCTCGTAAGCCTCCCAACCTGGTTACCGGCGCTACAAACGTTTTTTCGCTTTTCATGTACGGCAATCAGCGCCTCCTGGGCTTCGCTCTTGCGCTGGTGATGATCGTCTGCTTCTTTGCGCTTATCCGTTACACCTGGTTCGGCAGAGTAGTGCGGTCCGTGAGCATCGATCGTGACATGGCTTCACTCATGGGCGTGAATCCCCAAAGAGTGAACTTGCTCGCGTTCGGCCTTGGATGCGCTTTGGCCGGCGCGGCCGGTGTCATCCTGACACCTATCTTCCCGGTTACCCCAACGATCGGTGTGGGGGTGAGTCTCACCGCGTTTGTTGTGGTCGTCCTGGGCGGTATGGGCTCTTTTGCAGGATGCGTTGTGGGCGGCATTCTGTTGGGCGTGATGGAAAACCTTGGAGCCGCCTATATTTCCAGCGCGTACAAGCAGCTCTTTGGCTTTATCATCCTCATTTCGGCGCTCTTCTTGCGACCCGCGGGCTTGTTCGGTCGCAAGCGAGCATAGAAGGGCGCTGAAGCGCGGGAGCTTTTTGGAAGAGTTTCCGGGGAGACCCTAGCTGGAGATGATCGTGCCAATGGAGGTTATCACGGCAAACACGAAGAAACCGCTCACCGTTGTTGGGATAGTTGTCCTCGCGCTTTTTGCCGCATTCCCGTTGTTTCTCGGACAGTATTGGCTCCACACGGCCATTGTGGGGCTATTCTATGTCATGATGGCATCGAGCTGGAATCTTCTCGCGGGGTATACAGGCCAGGTGTCGTTTGCTCATGCGGCTTTTGCCGGAGTGGGAGCGTACACCTCGGGCATCTTGGCCGCCAAAGCCGGATTGCCTCCTCTGTTGGGCCTGCCCATCGGCATTGCCGTCGCGGCTGTGCTCGGTCTTGCTCTGGGGTCGCTGTGCATTCGCATGGGCGGCATTTACCTGAGCCTGACCACTCTCGGATTCTCCGAGATCCTCCGCATTATTGTTACCAATGAATATGAGATCACTCGCGGAACCATGGGCCTCAAGACGCCGCCGCTTTTTGGGGAATACTCCAAGACGGTCAGCTTCTACGTGCTTCTTGCCGCTGCTCTACTGATCCTTTGGTTGATCCGCCGGATCTTGAACTCGGACCTGGGCGCGTCTTTTCGTGCGGTCCAGAATGACGAAACCGCCGCGGCTTCGTTGGGTATACCGGTGGTTCGGGTGAGGATTTTGGCTTTTGTTATCGCAGGAGCGATGGCCGGCTTTGCAGGTTCCCTGTACGGGCATTACCTGATGCTCATAACGCCGCACATCCTGTCGTTGGACTTGATGTTCCTGGTCCTGGCCATGACCGTGATCGGGGGCATGGGAACGTTCATAGGTCCGATCGTGGGCGCTCTTTTTTTGGAGACGCTCTCCGAATATATTCGCGTTTACGGCGAGTACCATATTCTCATTTTTGGACTGGTGGCTCTGGCCGTGGCTCGTTTTGCCCCTCAAGGATTAGTGGGGCTTTGGCGCCAATTCCGGAGCGCTGTTTGAGGGTTCCATATATGAGTCTTGTGGTGGTTGACCATGTGAGCAAGAGTTTTGGCGGCCTACAGGCCGTGTCGGACGTCTCGTTCCATGTCAATGAGGGCGAGATTTTGGGGCTCATAGGGCCTAACGGCGCGGGCAAGACCACACTGTTCAACCTCGTCGCCGGCGCTATTACCCCGGACCGCGGTCGCGTCCGATTCAACGGTCTGGACATTACCGGGCTCCCGCCTTACCGGATCTCGCGGGCAGGCTTGGCTCGGACCTTCCAAGTGGCCCGGCCCTTCCTGGGCATGACCTGTTACGAAAATGTCCTCGTGGCCCTGATCGGCCGCGCCCATCCGGCCCCGGATTCGGAAAGACCAGAGTTGATTCGGGAACTGCTCGATTTTGTCGGGCTCTCGGGGAAGGAATCCTTTCTCGCTTCCTCGCTGAACCTCATCGATAAGAAGCGTCTTGAATTGGCTCGAGCCCTTGCCACACGGCCGCGCGTAGCGCTGCTGGATGAGGCGCTCGGAGGCTTGAGCTCCATCGAGATGGACCAGGCTATGGGCTTGATACGGTCGATTCGAGATAAGCGCGGCGTCAATTTCGTATGGATCGAGCACGTCATGGGCGCGATCATGACGCTGTGCGAACGGTTGCTCGTGCTGAACCAAGGCATGCTCATTTGCGAAGGGACTCCCGCTGACGTGGCTCGGGATGCCCGCGTCATCGAAGCGTACCTGGGGGCGCCCGATGCTGGGGATTGAAAAGATTGATGTATTCATCGGGGAGCACCACATCCTCAGGAGCGTTAGCCTGGAACTGACCGGAGGCGAGAAAGTCGCTGTTCTGGGCGCCAACGGAGCAGGCAAGACAACTCTGATTCGCACAGTGGTGGGCCTGGAAAAGCCTCGATCAGGACGCATCGCTTTTGACGGTCGGGACATCGGCGGTCTGCCGCCCTACGAGATTTCACGGCTTGGGATCGCATGTGTTCCCGAGGGCAGGCGACCGTTTGGGGACATGGCCGTGATGGATAATCTTCGGATGGGAGCGTACAATCCCGCGGCGAGGAAAAGCCTGAAAGAATCGCTGGCAGAGGTGACCGCGCTCTTTCCGGCGCTCCACGAGCGGCTCCATCAGCCCGCGGAAACACTCTCCGGAGGCGAACAGCAGATGCTGGCCATCGGAAGGGCGCTGATGAGCCGGCCGCAATTGTTGTTGGTGGACGAACTTTCCCTGGGTCTGGCGCCCCTGGTGGTAAAGGAAATCTACCGAGCGCTCAGGCTGGTGGGAGAGACCCGAACACTCCTGATTGTCGAACAGAACGTTAACCAGGTGTTGCGACACACGGATAGAGCATATCTCATGCAAACCGGAACAATTATCAGATCCGGCCCTTGCGTCGAACTGATGGCCGATGAGGATATCGTCAAGGCTTACCTTGCTCATTAATGATTCTTGAGGAAGTCCTTTGGACAAACTTGTCATCACTGTTGCGGTCTCAGGGTCGGGGCCGACCCGTGACCAGAACCCCAATGTGCCCTACTCTCCCAAGGAGATAGCTGACGAAGCCCTCCGCTGCTGGAAGGCCGGCGCGGCAGTGGTTCACGTTCATGTGCGGGACCCTGAAACAGGCGCCCCCGCGTTTGAACAATCGCTCTTTGCCGAAGTCGTGGAACGGATACGTTCCGAGAGCGACATGCTCATAAGCCTCACCACGAGCGGATTCAACATCACCGGTTCCGACGTGGGAAAGCAGCGCTTGATGCCCGTGGAACTGGGACCCGATCTGTGCTCCCTGGATGTGGGCACTCTCAACTTCCGCGGAGGACGGGTCTTTATCAATCCGCCGGACTGGGTGGAAACTGCGGCCAAAACCATGAAAGAGGCCGGTGTCAAACCCGAGTTGGAGGTTTTCGACCTAGGCCACATTCGACAGGCCAAAGATTTGGTTTCGCGCGGTCTCATAGAGCCTCCCGCGTATTTTCAACTCTGTATGGGCATCCCGTGGGGTATAGAAGACTCGGTGGAAGCGCTTTTGGATATGCGGCGCCGTTTGCCGTCCGGGTGTCAGTGGTCTTGCTTGGGTGTTGGGCCCATGCAGCTTTCAATTACGACTCATGCCACGCTTATGGGAGGTCATGTGCGGGTAGGCTTTGAAGATAACCTGTATCTGAGACGAGGCGTGAAAGCGGAGAGCAACGCGCAGTTTGTGGAACGAACGGTGAAGCTGGCGGAAATGCTGGATCGAGGGATCGCCACGTGCTCTGAAGCTCGGCAGATCCTGGGTATCAGAGTGAAGTAGAGCGCACATACTGCCGTAGGTTGAGGTTGAACCTCTTTCTAAATATGTTCCCCCCCACCCTGCCCTCTCCCGCCAGGGGAGAGGGTTCCAAATCCCCCTTTCTTGATGGGAGGGGCAAGGGGGGGTGATTCAAGTCCGGTTGAATAGGTCTGAAGGCGCAGGCGTCATGAGCATTCCTCCCGGCAACGTCTTCCCCCGAAGGCTGGACAAGCCTCTTCCAAGGGCTGCAAAGGCGCACGGCGTCTGGATAGAGGACCAGGACGGGCGGCGTTACTTGGACGCGGGTGGCGGCGCTCTCGTGGTGAACGTGGGTCATGGCCGCGAAGAAATTATTCGCGCTGTGCATGCTCAGATGGAGCAGTGCTACTACATACATGGAACCCTGTTTTCAACGGAGGTCGTGGAGTCGCTCGCTTCGGAGCTTGCGAAACATGCTCCCAAAGGGCTTGACAGGTTCTACTTTCTGTCCTCGGGCTCGGAGGCGATCGAAACAGCGATCAAGCTTGCCCGACAGATCCATGTAGAAAGCGGTCACCCTGAGCGGGTGAAGCTCATTGCCCGGTGGAAATCATACCACGGTCTGACGCTCGGCGCCTTGTCCGCGTCGGGCCGCACGTATTTCAGGGAGCCGTTCACGCCGCTCTTGAGCGACGTGGCGCATATCCCTCCGCCTTACTGCCTGCGCTGCCCCTATGGGCTCGCCTTGCCTGAGTGCGGCTTGCAATGCGCTCTCGCGCTTGAAGATGTCATCCTGCAGCTCGGACCAAAGACGGTCTCGGCCTTTCTCGCGGAGACGGTGAGTGGCGCCACACTGGGGATCTATCCTCCTCCGCCCGGATATCTAGGGCTAATTCGGGAGATCTGCGATCGTCACAGCGTGTTGCTCATCCTGGACGAAGTCATGTCCGGCATGGGGCGCACCGGCCGCTGGTTTGCGTGTCAGCATTGGGACGTGACGCCGGACATAATGACGCTCGGCAAGGGCATCAGTTCGGGCGCGGTTCCGCTCTCCGCGGTCGCCGCAAAGAGTGAATACCTTGAGCTCATGCGCAAAGGCAGCGGTAATTTTGTTCATGGGGGAACGTTTTCGCATCATGTGGTCGCAGCGGCCGCGGGTTTGGCGGTCATCGACATTCTGGAACGAGACCGGCTGGTCGATCGGGCCGCCGAAATGGGCACGTACCTGGAGGAATGCCTCAGACAGCGGCTTTCTGACTCTTCGCGCGTGCTCGACATACGAGGCGTCGGACTCATGTGGGGTGTGGAGCTGGGACAGGACAAGTCGAGCCTCAAACCTTTTCCCAGAGAACAGAAGATTGCGGAGAGGACAAGAGAAGCCATGTTTCAGCGTGGAGCGCTCGTATACCTTTCCAGCGGTTTCGCAGGAAAGGATGGTGACGCCATCGTCATCGGGCCTCCGTTTGTGATCGATCGTACGGAGATTGACACCGCGGTAGAGACCCTCGCGCTCACCATAAAGGACTTGTTAGGGGGTTAAGTGAATGCGCTCAATTGATTTGAATTGCGATATGGGCGAGAGCTTTGGTCGTTGGGCTTTGGGAGCCGACGAAGAGGTAATGAAGCACATAACCTCCGCCAATGTGGCGTGCGGCTGGCACGCGGGCGACCCTATGGTGATGGATCGCACCGTCTCCCTTGCCAAGCGGCATGGCGTGGGAGTGGGAGCCCATCCCGGATATCCCGATCTCATGGGCTTCGGCCGTCGGCGCCTTGAATGCGCGCCCGCAGAGCTGCGAAATTATGTTCTCTACCAGATAGGCGCGCTGGATGCCTTCTGCAAAGCTCATGGGGTCAGCATGACGCACGTGAAGCCTCATGGAAAGCTCTACTTGGACTCATTCGATCATGAAGACCAGGCCGCAGCAATTGCCGAAGCGGTCGTGTCGTACGACCCGAACTTGCTCTATGTGGCCTTCGCAGGCGCAAAAGGACGATTGATGACCAAAGTGGCTCACGACGCTGGCCTTAAGGTAGTGTACGAGGCTTTCCCCGATCGGGCGTACACTCCGGACGGGAATCTGCTGTCCCGATCGCTCCCGGGCGCTGTGTTGCACGATCATCAAGAGGCCACGGAACGTGCGGTCCGCCTCGCAAAAGACTCCAAGATGGTCGCCATTGACGGCACAGTGATCGATCTCGAAGCTCAAACTTTGTGCGTGCATGGAGACACGCCTATAGCCCTGAAGCTGGTCCAGTCGATCCGATCCGCCCTGGAATCAGCCGGAATCCAGGTGGCGCCGATGTCTACAGTCGCGGCGGGCTGATAACCATACTCTTTCAAAAGGATGAGGCGACGAGAGCTGGACGTTCACCATTTGAATCCGGGTTCGCGTTCAGCCGTCATTTTCATTAATCCTCTTTACTCTCGCCATACAAGGCAGCGTGCTCTCCTTCGCGCTCTTGCCCGTAGTAACCTTCCAGCGGCCGCACTTCATGCTCGATCACCTCACCCGCGGGGAGGATGGCGCTTCGTTCCAGGTAATAGCGCGACAGCACGGGCCTGGAAGAAAGCCCCAAGTTTCGGATGGACCGAGCGACCTCGTGGTCTCCGAACTGGACGTACGACCCTCGTGGAAACCTGGAGAATCTGTACGTGCCGGTTTGCGGGATTGTCGTCTTGATCAGCTTCCGTTCCTTGACCGAAAAGGTAACCAGGGGCCTGGAGTCCTTGATTGCCAGGCCTCGTCTCGCCACGCGCATGGTGAGGATGTGACGGTCAACCTCGGACCGGCGGCGCTCCTTCAAGTTTGAGCTGCTGCGGTTGGCCAGTGTCACGGCGAAACACGTCATCCCAGTCAAGGCGACCTGTCATCTGCATCAGTACGAACAACGTGGAAATTTCCAGAACAGTTATTGTTAGGCCGGTGTACCCCTGGAAGAAGAAGCTGTAGGAGAAGACCACGAGATACACGAACTGCGCGATTGCAGCCTCACAAAAGGCAAACCGAGGACCGACCACAAGACGCATGTACGAAACCACCAGGGCCACGGACACAATCGAAGCCACGAGAAAAGAGATATGCACGGAGAAATGATCCACCATGTACGCCAGGAGCAGATGGAAACTGAAAAAGGCCGCGCCGATGAAAAAATAGTTCATCGGGTGGATATTGATTTGTCGCACGGTGGATATGAGAAGAAGCATGAAAAAGAAGAGAAAAAGCGATATAGGAGCAGCGTAACTCACTTGACTGACCCAAGGTCCCGGGTTGAGCTTGTGCGGCATCACCATTCCTATCTTCACATTGCTCAAGAGGTTCTTGTATGCCCACTGAAGCTTCCATCCCTGGGGTGTCCTATCTTTCGTTGTGGGTGAGACACTGTTCTCCGGGAAATCGATCTGACGAAAGTTAGTGTTCATCGTCAGTGAGAAATTCTTGATCTGTTTGACATGAAGGCCAAAATCGTACCACCATGCGTCCATGCCGTTTGTCGCATATCGAACTTCAACGAAGTGGACTTGACCGGGCGCCGGCGACAGCTCTCTGGTCAAGATACCGTTACGGATCGGAAGATCCGCAACTTCCTGTCCATCCACAAGCAATTTCACATCATCGTAAATGGCCTTTTGGGAAGGCGACTTGAATTGAAAAAAAACTGTCTGAGGCGCCTCTGTAGGATAGCCGATTTGATACTGCCCCACGAATCTTACGCGGTACGTTGAGTACCAAAGTAAGCCCTTCCGACGGTGTTCGAGATTCAAGTCGACGGCCAGCGCGTCCCTGGATATCGCCAAGGATCGCATTTACCCTCCGGCTCCGGACTCCGTCCAGCCGGATACTGCGCCGGACGCTATGGCTCAACTCGCCGCGGAACGGGTGACACCCGTGTTGGTGAATGCCCAGAAGATCACCTTGAGCGGAATCAGGGTCATGGATTATCGCGGAGTCGTTGTGGCCTCGACCCGCGCCGACCTTGGTAAGGCGCTCACCGGCCAGGAGGAAGTGAGAAAGGCCCTTCAAGGCCGGCATGTGAGCCTGCTCAGGCAGCGGTACCCTGAGGAGACTGCCCGTCCTATGGGCTCGATCAGTCGCAGCAGTCGGGTGAGAGTATCTGTGGCAATGCCTGTGATCGAGGGCGACAGGGTGCTCGGCGCGGTCTTGCTGTCGAGAACCCCAATGGCCTTATCCACGGCCCTTCATCGGAACAGGTTTTATCTCGTGGGTGGCGGCGCGGTCATTCTGTTTGTAGTGTGCGCTGTGACCGTTCTCACGACTCTCCTCATTACAAGGCCGGTGAAGGCTCTCATACGTCAAGCCGAACAGGTGGCGCTCAGTGACAAGGAAGCTGTGGCGGTTCCGTTGAGCAGGCCCGGGACGTACGAAGTGGACCATCTTTCCAAGGCTCTGGCGCAGATGTCCGGCGCCTTAGAAAAGCGGGCAAACTACATCCGCACCTTCGCGTCCAACGTTTCCCATGAGTTCAAGACTCCTCTCACATCAATCCGTGGCGTCGTGGAACTTCTCAAGGAGCATCTTGCGGACATGTCTGAGGCCAATCGCGCGCGCTTTCTGAACATCTTGGAGCAGGATGCGGATCGGCTGGCAAGACTGGTGCAGCGTTTGCTGGACCTCGCCAGGGCCGACGTATTGAAACCCGGCAGTGAACAGACTCACCCGGCCGACTCCTTCAAACAGGTCGCGGAGAGGTTCCAAAGTGAAAGCCTGAGCGTCACATTCGACCTTGCGCCCGGAATACAGCCGATCGCCATGGCGCCGGAGGTCTTCGAGTCGGTTCTTTCCAACCTCGTGGACAATGCCGGGCAGCATGCCGGCGATGAAGCGCATGTTCATTTGTCTGCACGGCCGGCCGGGCGAGACCGCGCGGATCGCGTTGAAATTGACGTGCAAGATGATGGGAGGGGTGTGTCGGAAACCGATGCGGACAGGATCTTCACGCCCTTTTTCACAACGGAGAGAGAATCGGGGGGGACCGGCTTGGGTTTGTCCATTGTTCAGGCAATCGTTTCCGCTCACCGAGGAACAATCACTTTGGAGAAATCTGCTTCAGGAGCGCTATTTCGGCTCGTATTGCCTGTGTCTCGGGAGGAAGCCGGGCAGAAAAAGCGCAATTAGGACGATTCCTCACCTGGAATATCGAGAGATAAGGATAAATCGCCCTTGTCACCGCGTGAGGCTTGATAATAATTGGCTTTCAAACCGGTCACTTGTGAGCAGATGAGGTTGCGGGTCCGGTTCACTACGAATGACGCAGAGCCGTCAGATCTTCGTTCACCGGACCCGCAACCCTCCGCCCATGCCATTCTGTCTCCTTGAACAGAACTTCGTATAAGCGGTCGCGTCTCGCCTCCCCTCGGGCATCTTAGTATTTCGATCCGGCCAGTTGCTTGCCTTTTCGGAGGATGCTCTTAAGAACGGTAAGGAGTTCCTCTTTCTGTTCCCGGGAGCAGGTCTGCATATATTCATTGACATGTTTTTCCTGAATCTCACGAATTGCATCGAGCGCTTTCCGTCCCTTCTTAGTGATTTGCAGCATGGTGAGGCGTTCGTCTTTCTCGTCGTTCCTTCTTTCGATCAGTCCTGCTTTCTCCATTCGTTTGGCAAGTCCGGTCACGTTCGCGCCTGTTACCAGCATACGCTTGCTGACGTTGCCCGCCGTGTCCCGGCCACCTTCACATGCGACAAGGGACTTGAGAACATTATAATGCGAGAAAGTGAGCCCGTATTGGCCGAAGATGGCTGTGGAATTCTTCTTGAACAACTCGGAAGCCATGACAACGAAGATCATGACCTTTTCTTCCACGCTCATATCTTCCTTTTTTTCGTTTTTCGGCATGAGACATCTTCTCGGCGTTGATTGACCCAAATGCGCTGTTACTTCCTTTCTTCCAAAGCCTTGAGGATTCTCTCCGGAGTCACCGGGAGTTCATTGAAATGCACACCGATCGCGTCGTAGATAGCGTTCACAATCGCGGGCGCGGGTGACAGTTGGGTTCCTTCACCGGCCTCCTTTGCGCCGAATGGGCCCACAGGATCGTCGGTTTCAATGTCGATAGACTCCATTTCCGGGACTTCCAGCGTAGTGGGAAAACCGTAATCCAGGAATGAGGGATTCATCACCTGCCCTTTTTCGGTGATCACATTTTCATAGAGAGCTTGCCCCATCCCGCCGGCTATGGAGCCTTCCAGTTGGCCTTCAACAAGCATGGGGTTGATGGGCCGACCGCAATCATGCGCGGTCGCCATTTTGATGACTTTCACTTTGCCTGTTTTTGTATCGACCTCCACTTCCGCGGCCTGAGTCATGAACGAGTAGCTCGGGGAGAAGTTCCCCGGCTGATTGAACAAAGTGGTCGGCTCGCTGGTGTCGGCCATCCAGGAGGCTCTCCCCACGAGGGGCATGGGTAAGTCTTTGTACTGGTATGCTTTCAGAGCCTTAGCAAATGGAATGTTGATCTCCGGCGATCCGGTGACAAATATGACGCCGTCTTTGGCCACAAGATCCTCTGGGTTGGCCTCTAACTCGTCGGCTACGCATTCGAAGAGTCTTTTTTTCACAGACTCGGCAGCGATTCGGGCCGCGTTGCCCGCGCGCACCGTCACTCCGCTCCCGAAAGTGCCCGGATCAAGAGGAGTGGCGCCGGTGTCGGCCGCGGTCACCCTGACGTCGTCAAGCGAAACACCGAGCACCTCCGCGACAATCTGAGCTATCACGGTCTCAGCGCCTTGGCCGATGTCCGCGGCGCCGGTAAGCACGTTGACCGAGGCGTCTTGGCCCACTTGTACCACCGCGCCGGAGCTGATATGGCTCATATTGGTCACCCCACTGGGAAATGAGGCTCCACCGAGGCCTACCCCCCGGCCAAAGGGAAGCTTGCCGCGCTTTTCCTTCCAACCGATCGCTTTCGCGGCCGCTCGAACGCTTTCGGCAAACCCACAGGTGTTGATGACAAATCCCCCGGGATGCGGTTCTCCCGCTTTGATGCTGTTCTTCCACCGGATCTCGGCCGGGTCCAGGTTCAACCGTTCCGCCATCATGTCCAACTGGCGTTCCACCGCGAAACGGGCTTGAGGAATGCCATGCCCGCGCATCGCCCCGCCCACGGGCTTGTTGGTATAAACATGGTACCCCTCGTACAGTAGATTGGGCACATGGTACGGAACCATGAGAAAAAAGCAGGAGAGGGCCATCATCGTAGGCGCCGTGCTGTTATACGCGCCGCCGTCGGCATAGGCCAGGAACTGCTGACCGAGGATTTTTCCATCCTTGGTCATTCCGGTCTTCACCTTGAGATACATCGGATGCCGCTGCCGCGTTCCAATGAAAACTTCGTCCCTTTCATACGTGAACTTGACCGGCTTGCCGAGCTTCATCGCGAACCACGCCGCACAGAAGTCTTTGGCAAACATGTCGATCTTCTGCCCGAATCCGCCACCCACTTTGGGTTTGATCACACGGACTCTACTTTCGGGAATTTGAAGCGTGGCAGCCAGATTCCTTCTGAGGAAAAAAGGTATCTGGGTGCTGGACCAAAGGACGACTTGACCTCGTATCGGATCGTGCTGCGCCACCGCGGAATGCGGCTCCAACGGCGCGTGGTTCACGGGTTGGGAATAGAACGAATCCTCGGAAACCAGGTGACTCGCGGCAAATGCGCCCTCAACGTCGCCGAACTCCTTCCTTATGGCGAAGGAGGTATTGTTGGCCACACCCTCGTGTATGATCGGAGCGCCCTCTTTGATAGCGTCCAACGGGTCGAACACACTTGGAAGTTCCTCGTAGTCAACCTCAATCAATTCCACAGCCTCTTCGGCGATCTCCTGATCAATAGCGCACACCGCGGCTATTTCATCGCCGATGTAGCGAACCTTTCCCTTGGCAAGGGCGTACTCGTCTCTCGCTTTCGGAACTATTCCATATTGGCGATCCGGGATCTCCGCGCCGGTGACAACTCCTTTAACGCCCCGAAGACGCGCGGCCTTGGATACATCGACGTTCAGTATCTTTGCATGAGGGAGACGGCTTCTCAGGATTTTTCCGTGCAACATGCCGGGAAGCATGAGGTCATCGGTAAACTGGGCGGAGCCGTTTACTTTCGCAGCCGCGTCCAACATAGGTAGTCTACGTCCTACCACGCTGAATTGCTTTTCCATTTACCGTTCCCCTCCCATCCTTGCGGTTGCGCCCATGATCGAGTCTAAGACCTTCTTGTACCCGGTGCAGCGACAAAGGTTACCCGCCATCTTTTTTTTCAGGCTTTCTTCAGTGGGCTGCGGCTCCTCATCGAGGACGGCCTTCGCCGTCATGATAATCCCGGGTGTGCAAAACCCGCACTGCAATCCGCCCAGTTCAACAAACGATTTCTGGAGCGGGTGGAGTTCGCCGCCCTGACTGAGCCCTTCTATGGTGACGATTTTCTTTCCAACGGCATCCACAGCCAACATCAGACATGAGAGATAAGCTGCGCCATCCAGCAACACCGTGCATGCGCCGCACGCCCCGAGATCGCATCCTTTTTTCGTTCCTGTGAGCCCCAGTTTCTCCCTGAGGACCTCAAGGAGAGTCTGATTCGGAGAAACAAGGACCTCGTACGTATCTCCATTGACCTCTAATGCGATAGCTTGCTTCACCTTATTCACCTCCCCTGGCTTCACTGAGAGCGCTTTGGACGAGCAGCCCCATCAGTTTTCTCTTGTATGAAAGCGAATCAATGGACGATGGCATCAATCGGCTTTCCTTGGCCACCAGGCCGTCCACGGCTTGAAAAGTCTCCTCATTGAGCTGCTTCCCTTCCAGGAAATCTTCGAGCCGTCGGGCTCTTACGGGTTTGCGGTCCACAGCGGTCAAAGCTATCCTTGATTCCCCGGTTGAGCTTGAACGCCACACAGCCGCGCCCACGATCGGGAAGTCAATGCTCCCTCGATTGGCGGATTTTCCGTACGTGGAGAACCCGTCCGCCGCTTGGTTGGGAATGACAATCTCCGTGAGGATCTCGCCCCGACCGATCTTCAGAGGAGTCTTGCCATCCCCTGAGAAGATCTCTTCCAACGGAACCTGTCTCAAGCCGTGCGCCCCGGTCAGGATCACTTCTGCGCCGAAGGCCAGCAGAGCGGGCGCCACGTCACCGCAGTAGGTTGAGTAGCAGACGCCCTCCCTCTTGGCCACGTGACACAATTCACCGCCCGCCTTGAAGCAGAGTGGCCGGGAACTACGCCACCACTTGGATTGATTGAAATACTTGCACCTGGTCTGCTGGCAGAGGTTCCCTCCTATAGTCCCCATGGTCTGATGGTGATACGATCCCACTGAGGAAGCCGCGATGGCCAAAGCAGGGAGTTTCGCGGCCACGAACGGATCGTTGTAGACCTTCTTGAGCGGCGTGAGCGCGCCGATCCGTAAGGCGCTGTTTGTCTTCTGCACAAAATCCAGGTCGGGCAGAGCCTTGAGGCTGACAATGGTGGACGGCGTCTCGGCCCTATGCTTCATGTTTACCAGCAGGTCTGTTCCCCCGGCCATGAGCTTTGCGCAAGGTTGGTCGAGCAAGATCGCGCAGGCTTCTTGAATGCGCTCAGGTCGCCTGTAATCGAATTTTGGTAACCTCACGGTCTCCCTCCTGTCTATCGAGCAGTTCGCGCGCTCAGATCGGAGCTTTGCCGCGCTTGCCGCCGGCCGATTGCACGAGGCGCCTTGGCAAAAATGATCCGCCTCCTCTCCCAGCGGTCGCGTCGGCGCCGACTTATTAAATACGTTGACTATTTACTAGTAAAGCACTTGGCGTGTCAAGTTCTTTTCACTTACGAAGCTTAATCGGCCTATTACCATTGTGGGAGGGGGATTTGATGCTGTCTCAGAATCCGGGAAGCCGCAGATCGCGGCGCGATGGAACGCACTGCCGCGATTGGAACCCGCATCCGGCAGCGCCGCTAGCTCGTCGTCTCTATATCCATGCGTTCGTTGTGGCAGTCCTGTCGCCTCCGGCATCCCCTGTGTTTACCGTGCCGGCGGCTTCAACTAGCATGGCATGGCATTCAGCGTCAGACGAAGTCATGTGTTCCACTCCCTTCGGAACGACAAACATCTCTCCTTTCCTGACCGAAACATCGCCATCCCGGAAGTGAATGGTCATTTCCCCGGCCAGCACGATGAAGACCTCGTCAGTGTCTTTGTGGTCATGCCAAACGAACTCGCCCTGAAATTTGACGAGCTTGAAATGATAGTCGTTCATCCGCGCGACGATCTTCGGCGACCAGAGCTCAGAAAACTTTGAAAGCTTTTCGCTGAGGTTGATTGCGGCCTTCATGCGTCTCTATTCCACGTATTGGTCAAAACCCTGCCGATAGCCTCCATGCCTGACGGCGACCCTCCTCACCGTCGGCTGCCCTTAGACTTGGGCGCAAAGCCTCGTGACCCCCCTGTCGGCTTCTTGGTCCCAACCGCGGATTTCTCTTCGGAGGTCTTGCCCGTGGCGACCGAACGCTGCTGCGCAGGCGCTTGAGAAGCGGGTGGCGACGCTTTCATTTGTTCAAACTGACGCGTATCGAAGCCTGAAGC
>VGSG01000008.1 GCA_016875095.1 Deltaproteobacteria bacterium | reverse complement strand
AGGTTCAGCAGTTTCTTCTCCGTAATTCGCCGGAGGTTAGCAGCCACGGTATGAGACGGATCCACACACTGGCCATGCGCCAGGGAATCTCCCGTGAGGACAATGTCGATGGGACCTGAACCCCAGGTTCCCGCGGGATTGTTGAAACCGTGTTCGTCGCTTCTGTACGTTGCGTACGCACCGCCCTCGTTACAGAGCACTGTGGTGCGTAGCGAGATTCCGGCCAGGGGAAAGATCTTCCGACCGTCTGCACTCAGGAGACCCTCGGACCCGATGAACTGCTGCGGTGAGACCGCTGGATAAGCCTGAACCCCCTCCTTTCTCAAATCGCGGACAATTTCAAGCTGGCTGCGCGTGTCAAAAGGCTTGCCTTCGGACCGCGCGATCCTCGCCCGATCGTGAGCCGCTTGAAGCACCGCGTACAATGCTATCTCCAAAAGATAAACGGCTATGGCAGCACTCACAATTGCGACGGCAAAGTTTATTCGTCTTTCCTGGGACCATCTCAACGTCGACGCAAGAAAGAGGAGCCCCATCGGTGCAAGGGCCATGAACAAGTAATTGAGAGTCTGCGAACCACACTTCCCCGTCTGGGCAAACCCATAGACGAAGACCCCCACGAGCCCGATCATCGCCGCAATTATGACGGCATTCACGATTCGGGACGTCCACCCGCCGTTGGAAGGAGCAGACGCTTGTCCTGGGCCGGGTTTTACTGGCGCAGGCGTCGAGGCTGAATCCATATGGAGTGAACTCTCCCCTTATATGCGAAAGAACTAAGCGGGAACTGTGCCCCACGCTTACCGTCTTAGATGTTTTCCGGGTCTCGATCGTTCAACGCCGGCTGTTCCAACCCCCAAATGCCGCCACGTTGTCTCCCCTGGCCGCCCGAGGAGTTCAAGCGCAACGATCTCGCTTCAAGAACAGGTTTTGACTGTTCCTGAGCGTACTTAACCGCGAGCCGCTCCGTCAACCATTTCTCACATGCCTGTGCTGCGCGGGATTCAGGAATATGCTTGCATCACCCGTTCTTTTCCCCACCGCGTCTGATTGATTCCACAAACCTCACGACCCGGCCTGCGACTCGATGCGATCGACGAAACGTTGATTCAGCCGATCTGCGCAGAAATGCTATGGACCTGTTCCTGGATTTGGAAGCCCAAGGAATGGCAATAGGGTACGCGCCGAATTTCCTCTTGTAATCGCCCAACCCCACCATGTCGAAGGTCTGGATGCCTCGACGCTTCCAGTATTTCATAGCGTACCAAACCAGGGCTTCGTTGGCCCCAAGCTTGCTATGATGTCTCCAGCTCGCGCCGCCCCAGAAGAAGGCCGTCTTGTTCAGAGCGGGAAACAAGCCTGTGGCAACGCATTCTCCTTCTTCATTCATGGCTTTGAGCAATAGCAGGTTCCCAGTGGGAAGAAGGCGCTCGATGAGCTGCTCCACACGCGATGGACCGAACAACGGTATGGCCCCTTTTACCGCAAACACATGCTTAAGCTGGGCCCAGTAATCGCAAACAAAGTCCGGAACGGTCGATTCTTCGATACGCACCCCGAGCCTGGTCGCCTTGCGGATCGAGTTGCGACAGGTAGCGCTCATGTCGGCGAGCAAGCGATCTTCCTCAAGCCGCAGGTCTATCTCGTACCCCTGGAACATCCAGATATGAAAGTCGAACGGTTCATAGTCCTCCTCGGTCGCGAAGCGATCCATCAATTCCAGGTGGTGGCACCTAAGCTGTGAAAAGGCGAAGTGTGTCAGGGCGCCGATTGCGCTGGACCGGGGCACGCCGGGCTTAAGGTTGAACCCCATGTACGTGGTGCTCCACCCGGGGAAGGGGCTACCCAGAATGGTGAATCCAAATTTCTTAACCAAAAGGCCGGAGAAATATCCGAGGGTTTCTCGATCGTTTCGGAGTCGCGCCAGGACCGGCCGAGCATTCTGGGCATCGGCGATGAATTGCAGCCACGGGAGGCTTTGGTGGACCATTCTATCAGGAAATTGATCAAGTTCAGCCTGATCCACAGAGCTGATGTCAACGCTTTCAAAACAAAGCGCCATGATGTTACCTGGGGCGAATCCGGGAATTCGCGTTTCAAGGCTTGCGCTTCCTTATATGTCACTATTTTTCAGTTCCTTTCGGGGAAAGTCAAGGGACGAAGTCTCGACTTGAGGCGTCCACGAGCCTCTCCCGGTTGACGAACGGCTATAAATGGGCTATTTTAACAAGTTACGAGATGTTCATCCGTTGACTAACCCGCGCAGGGAACCACCTGACCCGAGGCTGTCTCATGCAACCCATTGCGTCATCGCTCAGACAGCTCCCTCTTATCATTGCCTGTCTCATCTTGGTTCCGGCCTTTGCATACGCGTACGTTCAGAGCTTTGCCCTGGGGCTGAAGGCCTTCGCGGTGATGAATATCGGGGTCGCGGTCTTCCTGGGTCTTACTGTATTCCTCCGAGATCTCCGGACATTCTTCCTCTTCTCAATGGTCTTCGCGATCCCCTTTGGGCTGGGAATCCATTTGGTCCGAATCCCGCTGGCGCACTATGATTATCCGACGTATGTTGAGGGGATAGTCTTTGACGGGGTACGAGCTTTTCTTGCGCTCCTCTTCTTCATTTGGCTGATGGAATCGTCTTTCAAGAAGCAGCGCGCTGCGTTCACGTTCGGTGACTCGATTGGTGTTCTCTTGTTGGTGTGGATTCTGTACAGCCTGGTTGTCGGGTGGTTCAAGGCGGTGGATTTCAGATATACCTTCTTTGAATGTGTCGCTCTTTTCCTGGATTTCCTTGTGTTCTTGTATCTTGCAAACAATCTGCGCGCCAAGCGAGACATCCGCGTTGTGATGTATGCGCTCTTCGCGGGTCAAACGGCCCAGGCCCTGTTCATGATGTTTCAGCTTGCCGCCGGCATTAATTATAACTTGACCGGCTTTTTCGTGAAGGAGCGCGAGGCGGAAGTGGGATTCAGGGCAGGCGGTTTTTTCGGAGGTGACATCGCGGCGGCTGAAATGCTCGCTTTTATGATTCCGGTCGGCCTTGCTTACTGTTTTCTGCTGAAGAGACCGAGTCACCGCATGGCGCTCCTTCTTTCGATGTTCATTATGGCGGGCGGTATCTTCGCGGCGAAGACCAGGTCCGCGGGGTTCCTGATTATCGCGGGGTGCGCTACTGTATTTGCGCTGGGGCGTTTGCATGGTTGGATATCCAAGCCGGCGCTGCGCAAGGCCCTCGTGATAATTTTCCCGGTCTTAGTCCTCCTCAGTCCTTTCATCATTATTCGTTTTCAGCAAGCCGAGGGCTCCTGGGAGGGACGACTGCCACTGATACACACCGCGGCCGGGATGTTCAAGGACAATTGGGTTCTCGGGGTAGGCGCGAGCAATTACCTGTTCCACATCGTGGAGTACACTCCGGTGAGGGCCAGGTTCCCCTGGCAACTGGCCGCGCCGGTTCACAATGAGTACTTGCTGCACCTCGCAGAACGAGGAGTCATCGGCACAGTCCTGTTCTATTGGATATTGATTGCCGCCTGCGTCAGTTTGTGGCGAACCAATAGATCGCCGGACAGAATGATCGCCTGTTCGGCTGCCGGCGCGCTTGGCGCGCTCATCGGATCGATTGCGTTCCGCTTTTTCCATCCGGGTCACCATTCTAACTTCATGCCCTTTTATTGTGTCTTTTTGGCCCTAGCGGTCGCGCTGGCCCATCTTGAGGCAAAAAGGCAGAGCCAGGGAGCGCAAGGGTTCCTCGAATCGACCTGATGCTCGGACCACATAATCGCGGAGTCTCGGTCGCCCGGAGATCACTGGTCTATGGCCAATCCACCTCTGGTGCAGAGTTCCACTATCTCAAGCCATTTCTGAATATCTGCTCTGCACGCGCAGCGATCGCGGGCAATGGCGGGAACAGTGTGTTCTTCGAAAACAGAGTGTTCGTCGACCAGGCACACCGGCCAGCCAGGCAGATGGTGTCTGGTGCCGCGGTGATTATTGATTCGGTACACGACGAAGCTGTCGTCGCTGCACGACACTCGGTAGCGGTTGCCGTGGTATTCCACGAAGAGTGTCTGTTCGAGAATTCCCAGCTCGGTGAACAAGTTCCTGATTTGGTCCAGGAGATCGGCGGGCGAACCTTCCAGACAGAGCTCCGCGGCCAGGAGGGGTCTATCTTCTGTTGAGCAGCGCATGATCAACTCCTCAATGGTCACGGCAGAGCGCCGAAGGCGCCCTGGTAACGGTCCCAGAAATCGTGTTCGGAGAAAAGGTGGCATTGGGTCCCTTGGCACGCGACGCTGAAGCTTGCGCTCACCGCGCCCATGTGCGCGCTCGTAACAAGATCCCTGCCCGTTGTCAGGCCCTTGATGAGGCCGGCCCGGTATGCGTCACCGGCGCCGGTGGGATCGATCACCTGTGATGAGCGAACGGCGGGGATTTCCACTTCACTTTTCTCGGTGCGAATGACCGAGCCTTTGTCCCCCAACGTGGTAATGACGGCTCCGCACCGTTCAACGATTTGAGAAAGGCTCAGCTCAGTGATCCGCTTAATCATCTCCAGCTCGTAGTCGTTTGAAATGAGCATCATTGAGCCGGCGAGCATGTTGGACAGACTCTCCGACGAAAGAACCGGGACCTGCTGACCCGGATCGAAGATATACGGTATCTGCTTTCGCCGGTACAAAGCTGTGTAGCTCTGCATGTCCTCAACGTTACCGGGTGCAACGATGGCAAGGGTGTCGGCCGGGTTCGCGCCGTCGACATTGAATAGGCTCGGATGCTTCATAGCTCCCGGATTGAAACCGGTAATCTGGTTATCGGCCTTATCTGTCGTGATATAGGCGCTGGCTGTGAGTTCGTCCGAGATAATCCGAATTCCGTCCAGGGAGAGGCCGCGGCTTTTCAGCCATTCACCGTATTCCCCAAAGTCCTTCCCTGCGCAGGCCAAGATCAGCGGCCGTTCTCCCAGGAGCGTCAAATTATAGGCGATGTTTCCGGCGGTCCCGCCGAAGCGTTCCTCCAAGCCGTTCACAAGGAAACAGACGTTGAGAATGTGAATCTTGTCCGGCAGGATGTGATCGGAAAACCGTTCGGGGAAATCCATTATCCGGTCGTAGGCCAACGACCCCGAAACGAAAATCTGCATGATGACTCGTCCTTGGCGCCCGCGCAGCGGTACTTGAAACTCTAATTATTTAGCATATGGGATGCTTCTAAGGGTGTCAAGCGTGATCTGGAGCCACTCTGCTCCGAAAACCACAGGAGGGGTCTAGGGCGTAACCTGGACGCTTCAAGGAGGCTGCGCGCTACTGAACGGATTCCCTCTCAATCCTGCCCCCCAGACTCCGGCGCAGCCCACGGGGCCCCTCATAGCGCGGGCCTCCCCGAGAACACGCCCAGAAGGAACAGCAGCCATCCGGTCTGCACCGCCGCCTGAACGATTCGCACCGGAAGCGTCTTCTCTTCTTGCACCCAGGTCAGCGCAAGAATAAGACCCCATGCCCCCAGAAGCGTGAGCCACCCGTGCGCGGCGTGCGCTGCCCATTGGAAGAGGGCGAAAATCACCTGGGTAAGAACTATTTCAACTATGCGCCTAATGTTCATAATTCCCCCCTGATCTATCGATCTTCTCTTCTTCAGACAAGCGAGGGTCAGATGATTTGAAGGGCCCGATCTAGCCTGAGCCGGCCGGGGTCTCCTTGTCGAGCCGACGGTACTCTTCGTCTCGGATCTCTCGGCGCAGGAGCTTGCCCACTTTGGATTTGGGGAGCATGTCCCGGAATTCAATGTAAGAGGGCACCTTATACGGCGCGAGACGACCCCGACAGAAATTTATCAGCTCCGCAGCTCCCACACCCTTGGCGTCGTCTTTGAGCACCACGATCGCCTTGACGCGCTCCCCAACCTTCGGATCGGGGACCCCAATGACGCACGCGCCCACCACCACCGGATGATCCTGGAGCACGGCCTCCACCTCAGACGCGGAGACTCGATACCCTTTGTGTTTGAGTATGTCCGCGGATCGCTCCACGTAGTATATCTGCCCGTCATCCCCTTCTCGGACATAGTCGCGCGTACGGTAATAGATGACCCCGTTGAGCGCGACAAATGACCTGGCGGTTTCCTCAGGCTTGTTGAGATATTGTTTAATCGCGTTCTCCGACGTGACCAAAAGCTCGCCCACTTCACCCTTAGGCGTTTGCTGCAAAGTATCCGGGTCCACGATGATGGTCCGCCGCGAAGGGAGAGGCTCTCCGATGGACATGGGAGGCGGCTCCCCTGCTTCCGGCCGGGAATAGGTGACGTGCCCCGCTTCCGTGGAGCCGTAAACCTGGTAGATGGGCGCGCCTACGCGTTCCTTCCACCTCAAAAGGACCTCTCGAGGGAGCACGTCCCCGCCGCAGTAACAGTAGCGCAGCGTACTCAGGTCATACGTGTCCTGTCGGTCGTTCTCCAGTATCATCCGGTATAGGGCCGGGACGCCCAGCATCCATCGGACTCCGTAGCGTTGAATCGCGACCAGGATCGCGTCCACCTGAGGCACGGGCATAAGCACCGTAGTATTGCCAACGTTTAATCCCACTGCCAAGAACAGACCCAGGGCCATGATATGAAAGAGTGGGTTGATGGCGATGTACGTGTCTCGACCGTGAAGGAGATGATCTTTGAAGACCACATCCGTGATGTCATTCACGTATGACGTGTGACCCCAGTGATTCCCCGGCACTCCCTTGGGAAATCCTGTGGTGCCGCCCGTGTACAGGATGTACGAGAGATCCTTGATCGGGTCGATCTCGACGCTCGGAGGCGATGGGTCACCCTTGAGAAGACTGCGAAAAGTGTGTATCCGCGGACTTCGCTGAACCTTCCCCCGGGGCGCCTTGTCGAGCAAAGTGGCGATAGCCCGCTTGGGCCACGAGACCAGATCCAACAGATTGGTCACAATCACGTTCTTCAGCCCGGTCTTTGGCAGGATCTCCTGGACGTACCCGAAGTTTGTGTCATGGCAGATGAGCGTCTTAGCGCCGGAGTCTGCGATCATGTACTCCAATTCGTGAGAGGTATAGATGGGCGAGACGAGCACCACCACCGCGCCGATCTTCTGAGCCGCGAGAAAAGCGATGATGAGCTGCACGGAATTCGATAAATATACGATCAATCGATCGCCCTTCTTGATTTCGAGCCCGGCCAAGGAAGTAGCAAAGCGATCCACCTTGTCCTTGAGTTCCCGATAGGTGAATTTGTCTCCCAGGAACACGATCGCGGTGTTGTCAGGGTATGCCGCGCACGCTTCCTCGAAGCGGGTGAAGGTCAGCTCCGTCCCCATAGCCCGCCTCCTTTTTAGCTCCCAAAGTAGGCTGATCGAACGTCAGGATTGTCCATGAGTTCCCGATTGGTTCCCGCCACGACCGATGCCCCGTTCTCCAGGATGTATCCGTAGTCGATAATGGGCATGACCGGCCGCGCGTATTGCTCGGAAACAATGATGGCCGTATTTCGCTGGTCTCGTATTTCTTTGATCGACTTCACAAGCAGATACTGAACCACGGGGCTGAGACCCAGCAGCGGCTCGTCCAAGAGTAGCTGCTTCGGTTGAGCCATCAGCGCCCGTCCTATAGCGAGCATCTGCTGCTCGCCGCCGCTTAGGAACCCGCCCAGTCGCTTGGACAACCTTTTGAGCGGAGCAAAGATGGTGAAAACATACTCCAACGTCTGCGCGGTCCGGCGCGAATCAGCCAGGTACGCGCCGATCATGAGGTTCTCCAGGACCGTGCTCTCAGGGAATATGCGACGTCTCTCCGGACAGAGGACGATGCCCGCCTTGGCGCGCTCGGACGGCTTGAGCCGCATCATGTCGCGGCCGTTGTATATGATTTCTCCGCGCATGGTGATCCGTTCGCCGCCTGCCATTTCCTCCTTTTTCTGGATATCGAGCATGATCCCCGACAACGTATACATAAGGGTGGATTTGCCCGCGCTGTTCGCCCCGAACACCCCGATAATTTGGTCCGCGCCGCACGCGACGCTCACGTTATTCAGCGCGAGCATGTTTTCGTAGAAGACCATGAGCCCTCGCGCCTCAAACATGGCTTAAGACCTCCTCTTCGGAACCGAAGTACGCTTCCTTGACCTCCTTGGTTCCCAGCACTTCATCCGCGGTCCCTTCCGCTATTTTGCAACCAAAGTTGAGCACCATGACGCGTTTGGCGAGACGGAAAAGCTCTCTCAAGCGATGCTCAACCATGATCAGCGTGATCCCTTCCATCTGGAGCTTTTCCATGAGCGGAACCATGCTCGCCATCTCGCTCATGCTCAGTCCGGAGAAAACCTCGTCGCACATGATTAGATCGGGCCGGAGCGCAAGGCACCGTGCAAGCTCCAGACGCTTGAGATACCCTGTGGGAAGCGATGAAGCCGTCTTATACGGCACGTATGAATCCCTCTCAAAACCGATCTCCTCCAGGATATCCACTGCGACGGTGTCGCGGCTCCCGGTCTTGCCGCCCCCGCGCCAGCCGCCGGACCTACGCGCGCGCCTCGAGAAGAGTGGGACGATAAGGTTCTTGTACGCCGGCAGGCTATAGTACGGCCGCATCACCTGGAAAGTGCGCGTGAGCCCCAAGTCAGCGATCCTGTGGGGTTCCCAGTTGGTTATGTCCCGACCTTTAAAGACCACTTTGCCGCGGTCGGAATGCACAAACCCCGTGATGGCGTTGACCAAGGTGGTCTTTCCCGATCCGTTGGGGCCTATGATCCCGAGGATGTCCCCCGCGTGGACCGTCAGGTCGACTGCCGACAGAGCAAGAACTCCACCGAAAGATTTGCTCAAGCCTTCCACGGTGAGCAACGGTTCCTGACTCATGTAAGTTCCCCTGCTGAAGGGCCTTTCCAGCCTCTTCCATTCATTCCTAAATCCGCACCCATCGTTCAAACTGCTCGTACTTACGGGCGCCGTAGTTCATGAGCCCTTCACTCTTGTACACGATGAACGCGGTCAGTATGAGCGCGTAGACCGCGATTCTCAGGGTGCCGAAGTCACGCAGCATCTCCGAGATCGGCACCAGGATGAGGCAACCCAGAACCGAGCCGATCAAGGTCCCGCCGCCTCCCACAACCGTAGCGGCAATGGGGATAATTGAGTAGTCGAGCGCGAACTGGGACAATCCGGCCCACATGTAAATGTGAGTGAGGCACGCGCCCCCCAGACAACCCAGCGTGGACGCGAAATATACTCCCAGCGCCTTGTACACCGTGATATTGATCGCTGATGCCTTCACCGCTTGATCGTTGTCCTTGACCCCGCGGAAGACCAGCCCCACATCCTCGATAAGCAACCGCCGAAGAACAAAGACCGCCACTAACACACTCCCGATGAGAAGGTAACGCTCAACCCAGGGGTTGCCGAAGCTTTCCACTCCCAGGAGCCCGTCAGTTCCTCCGAAGATGTCCAGGGCCTCTATGACACGACCCGCGAGCAAGGGAAACATGAGACTTACGATGGCGAAATATACTCCCCTCAGAGGCAAGCAGGGCAGGAACAGCAGCGTGCAGAACACCCCTCCCGCAAAGGTCGCAATCGGCACGGTGACCACCGGAGGGAGGCCGAACTTAAGGTTGAGGAGCGCGGCCATGTACGCTCCCACGCCAACGTAAAAGCCACCACCAAGCGACACAAGACCAACGTGATTCGCCAGAAAATCAAAGCCGACTGCGAGCAACGCATAAATGCACACAATGGAAATTACCCGCTGCCAATAAGGAAAAAAGGAGAGAATCAGCGGGAGCGCCAAAAGCCCCAGAATGAACACGAGACGCGGGGCCAGCATGTACGTCATTTCCTGCCAATGGGAGATCGCGTACACGCTGTCCGTGCGCACCTTGATTCCCCGGTCCAGTCTCTCTTTCCGTCGATCTTGCGTTGTCTCGGCCATTTCAGACCCGCTCCTCCAATTCCTTCTGACGCCCGAACAGACCGCTGGGCCGAGAAATCAAGGTAACCACAATAGCCACCAGGGCCACCACCACCTGGAAGTGAGTTGCGATAAAGGAGACTGTGAGAATCTGGGCGAATCCGATGAGGAATGACGCGAGGATCGCGCCGTTCCAGCTCCCAAGCCCTCCCACGATGCACACGGCTACCGCCATGATCAGCACTTGATACCCGGCTTCAACCACAATGCTCCCCAGCGGAAAGAGCACCAGGGCGGCAATTCCCGCGAGCACCGATCCAAGGGCCATAGACACCACTGCCATGCGATCCGAATCGATGCCCAGGGTCAGGGCCGCGCGTTCATCCTGAGCGATCCCTTTGAGAGCCAGCCCCAACTTTGTCTTGGACACAAAGAGCCACAAGCCTCCAATAAGGAGCAACCCCGCAGCCACCACGATCAGACGCTGGTAATCCACCGAAACACCGAAGAGTTGCGTGCTTCCCTCAATAAAAGGCGGCAATGTAAACGTCCCGCCTTTGAGGCCGCCCCAGCGAAGCCCTTCCAGAATAGCCAAGCCAATGGCGTACGACGCTATGATTTCGGATATGGGCATACCGCGTATCCGCACCAACACAAAGTAGTACATGGCCGCGCCGATGATCCCTGTGAGCGCCAGCGCTCCGATGATGGCCAACGGGTAGTACAGACCGACTCTGTTGAGAAGCAGCCAGGCCAAATATCCCGTCAACACATACAGGGCGCCGTGAGCAAAGTTCGGAAGACGGCTCACGCCGTAAACCAACGAGAATCCCAAGGCCATGAGGGTCAATGTAATGCTGTTGATAATCCCGTAGATTACGATCTCCATGAGCCGGCCTCTTGGTCAGTCGATAAATCCTGGCGCGGACAAAAGAACGGCGCGGGCATTGAGGACAAGGGCCAACCGGCGCCCATCGGAAACTGAGGCCCAGCCATCTAGGGGCGGGCTCCACCACACTTCCGATCGTCCCGTGTGATGAATCGCGCCCCTACGCCGTGATCCGACCGGATTTCTCAGATGGTCTCGGACTAAGTTCCAACCTATTTCTTTTCCATCCAGGGCGGGAGCAGGATCTTGCCCACAGCGATCTTGGGCGGGAAGACCACCACTCGTTTGCCTGCCTGCCATTGGAATATGGTTCCCACCGCGCCTTCCGCGGGGTCCAGGCTCGGGATGATCTGATTGCTCTTTGGATCGAATTTGATGCGCCCGTAGACCCCCATCATGTCGGTTGTCTTGAGAGCGTCGACCACCTTGTCAGAATCCAAGCTCCCCGCGCGTTCGATGGCGTCCTTCAGAACATAGACCGCCATATAGCTTGAGGATGTGCCGTATCCTTCAGGTTCGAGGCTGTACTTCTTCTGGTACGCTTCGACGAACTTCATGGTCCATTCCGTGGCGCGGCTCGGCGCATTCCCCGCGTTCACCACGTTCGCCAAACAGAACTCCCCTTTCCCGTCAGTGGCCTTCCAGAACCCGGGCTGCTCGGCTGCGGCAATGATCGTGCCGAACGGGAGCGCCGGGACCTTCATGTCATGCCATTGTTTGAGCAGAATCGCGGTCTCGGGCATGTCCATCCATATGATCATCACTTGCGCGTTCTGTTTCTTGGCTTCCAGGAGGGCCATGGAGAAGTCGGTGGTGCCGGTGGGAAAGACCACGGGCTCACCAAGCACGGTCCAACCTTTCGCAGCCATGGCCTTGGCCAGGATACCGCCGCCCGCGCGGGCATGGGCCACGTCTTGGACCAGGATGAAGAGCCTGTTCAGTCCGAAGTCCTTCTGAATGGCATCCAGGCACGGAATAATCTCACCCTTCACCATCCAGCCCGCCTCCCCTGTGATCCGGAAGCAATACTTGAACTTTTCCGGATCACCGGCCACGGTTTCGTGATACTTCGGTGTAAGCACTCCGGTGGTCAGTATGGAGATCATCTTGTGTTTGGAGAGAAGGGGCATGGCCGCCAGAGCAGCCTCAGACCGCACCGGGCCGCCAACGATGTAGTCGACCTTCTTTTCCAAAATGAGTCTCTCCACCCCCAGGAGCGCTTCGGTCACCGGGACTCCGGGCTCCAGGTCGCGAGTGTCGATCACTTCCACCGCGAACGGCCGTTTCTCGGCGCCGACCTTTACGCCGCCTGCCGCGTTAATTTCTTCCACCGCGAGCTTGATAGCTCGTTCAGCGTCCCAGCCGTAGAGGAAGGCCGTTGCAAGGGGACAGCCGATGACGATAGGCTTCTGAGCGAGGGCCGGAGAGAACGGCAGGATCACCAGGGCGAGGAGGGTCGCCAAGAAAGCTAACATCTTTGCTCTGGAATTCATGTCACAACTCCTTCTCGGGAGATGGGGCGAATCGAATGTTCGCCTTGGTCGCTTAAAAGGTCGGAATGGGGGGCCTACTTCGAAATTCGGTGCGAATTAACGTGGTTGATGGGCGTTCGTTCACGAAAAAAGCCGCTCGATGGTGTAATAATTGATTACGGCGCCGATCAAAGGTCCTGTCAAGAGGTTTTTTCATGATTCGTCGCAGCTCGTCAACTACGGCAGTTGGCGCGATTCTGCATAAGAGCGGCGCAGATGTTGAAGAGACATCGGGTTGCGTGGTATGACTGCCTTGGAGTGAAGTAAGGCGCCGGAGGTTCAAGGGTCCATCGGAGGACTAGAACGCGTGGCTCCACGAGTGATCAGCATCTCACGTTATAAGAGGCGGAAGGCCGCAGGGAACGTAAAGGGTGTCGGGCTGTGCGCCCTCTTTTCCCGTCAAGGCGACTGGGCCTTCGATTATGCTTTGGCCCTGGCGCGAGCCCATCAATGCAGGCTCAACATCTTTTACTTCCTGCAATCACCGTACAAACTGCGCCGAGATGTGGTCTTTGTTGACGCGACCCGCACTCAGACCGCGCCGGTCACACCGGAACTCATTGCGCAAAAGGACAAGGAACTGCGGGAGCAATTGGACGACCGGCTGGGAGATTACACGGACGTTGGGTTTCGTCTCTGCGAAGGCGCGGATGAATGGGAACTGAGAAAATGCTTTCGCAGGGGAGAGTACGACGTTCTGGTGATCGGATACGAAAAGACAGGAGCAAGCTTCGGTGGCACAAATACCGTTGAAGGGTTTGCCTGGTCCTTTAAGGGGCCCGTGGTCATGGTCGGGCCGGACGCGCCGGACTCCTTCCATCTGAACCAAGCCGCTGAAGACTGGCTGGAACACCTCATGATCCCGGCAGGACACTGGCAGCTCATCGATCCTTCGACCGTCCCTTGACGGCTCCGCAGGACGGTTTCTCCGCCGGCGCCTGCGTGAAGATCACAAAAGTACGCTGTCTTCGTCGAGTCTGGGTATGCCTTCTATCCGAGCCAGGGAGCAGAGATCCGCGATGGAGACGGAGGTGTAATAGTCCCTGAGGAGCGCCTCCGTGCGTCTCCACACATGACGAGCTATGCAGCGTTCCTGTATTCTGCAGCTCTTGCTTTCTTCCTCGTCGGAGGAGAGGCATTTCACCGGAACTGGAGATACCGGGCCTTCCACAGCATGAATGATGTCCGCGACGGTGATGTGGGAGGCGTCCTTCGCCAGGATGTACCCTCCCTTCGGTCCACGCTTGCCTTTGAGTAGGCCGGCTTTGAGCAACTTGTAAAAGATCTGCTCCAGATAACGTTCCGATATGCATTGACGTAGCGAGACGTCCCTAATCTTGGTGGGTTGGCCGTTGCCGTAGAAAGCCAGATCGAAGATGGCCCTTACTCCGTATCTGGTTGCCGCAGTAACAAGCATGGCAATTACTCAGTCCGCATAGGCGCTCAATTTTCCCAACGCCGCCGCTGCGACCTCTGGGCTTGCAGCTCTCCGGTCGGTCTGCCGGGCGCAGCGTGAAAAGGCTCTATTCGTCATTCGTTCACCACGCGATCCTACGCGCGTCACAGCCACAGAGCAATTCCGGCCCTGTGATTGAAATCCGATGGCGCCGTCGCTCGGTCTTGAGCCGCGAAACATCTGCGGCAGCTTCCGTCGGCCTGGAGAAGGACGCGTTACTCCGAACCCCCGGGATTGTTCTGTGCGGACGCAGATTGGGCTTGTTTGGCAGATTTCCCGACGCCGCCGGGGTTCCGGGCCTCTTCGAGTTCTCGTACGCCGGAATCCTTTCTCGAGGCTCGTTCCACAGAGTCCCAGGTTCTCTGGGTGTTGGCGGATGCCGCGAGGCGATGATATTGCCATGCCAGATGGCAGTGCAAGATCGTCTCTTCCACCCAATCCCTCAGATCGCTCATCACACCGTGCTTGCCTTCGGCTTCGTCCTTGTCTGCGGCCACTTTGATTACGCCGTCCACTTTTGTCAGAAGCTCGAAAATTTTGCCGAAGCACTTGTGCACATGCAGCTCAAATTCCTCGCGACTTTGGAAATCCACGTTATGTCAGTCCTCTCCCGGAGATAGAGGCTTCTCAACCCGCGCGCAATCGCGCCACGGCGATTCCGCGCGGAGAAGACACCATCACCGGACAATAACTCTTTGGGTCACGCGGCCAGAAGCTCCCATTTACCGGCGGGAAGCTCCAATTGGTCCAGGATCTCCTTGGCCTTGCCATTGAGGACAAAATGATCCGGCGCGTCGGGACCCACTAGAACCAGCGGCCCGTGGAAGCGTTTGGCAAACTCCTCTATGGTTGTCGTGCCACCGAAATCGGCTCCTTTACCTTGGTAGCCGATGATCAACACCTCATACTCCCCGCGCTTGAAGCACTTCTTCAGTTCCCATTCGTTGCTTCCTTCGCACAGCCGGAATCCCACGTCGGTGTAGTCGCCGAGACGGTCGTCATAGTTCTCGCGGAGTTCTCGGTCTTTCTTGACCACCAGATCTGGTGTCACTACAGCCGTCTCTTTCTTCTCCGCGTCGACAAACACCACGTCTCTACGGATCGCGTAAGGGGATTCCAGGAATTGGAAGATGTTGAGCCTCGTTTTGTGCTTTCTGGCTAGAGCCAGCGCATAATCGAAGGCCCAGTCACCTTGTCTCGAAAAAATGGCGCATAAACCCACTCCTTGCATCGCTTCCTCCTCACTTCCTAATCTATTGCCAACCAGAGCTATTCAAACGGCCTCGCGATCGAACTGCCGTGTCTCGATCGCTTTAAGGGGAACCTCAATGGAAAACGTGGTCCCTCTTCCCGGGGATGAGTCGAGCCGTATGGTCCCCTTGTGTTCCGTAACGACCTTCTTGGTGAGCACCAGGCCCAAGCCGGTGCCCTTTGAGCCCTTTGTGCTGTAGAACCGATTGAAGAGCCTTTCCTTGACCTCAAGGGGGATTCCCGGCCCGTTGTCCGATACGCGCAGGATCAGTCTGTCATTCTCCACCCGGCCTGAGACCACCACGCGGTATTGCGTCCTCCCTGTGTCTTTGCACGCGTCTATGGCGTTGGAGATGAGATTGGACAACGCGCTATGAATCCCCGCGGCATCCATGAGACCCTGGCTCATGTCCTCGTCAAAATCGCGAACCAGTTGGATTCCCGCGGCGGCGGCTCGTTTCTCGAAGAGATCGCATACCTCCGCAAGAACCCGTCCGGGATTGGTCATGGAATATTCCGGTTCTCGGTCCTTCGAGGCGTACAAGATTCCTTGGACAAGCTCGGAGACCTTTTCCACATTCTTCTTCACCATGCCCCAGCCTTGACGTATTCTGTCTTGGCGCGAGCGTTCCAGGCCGGAATCCACCACGTACACGCCCCCCTCCAACCCGGCCAGAATATTCTTTATTGAATGTGACATCCCCGCCACGGTTTCGCCAAGCAAGGCCAACTCGCTCTGGAGGCGCTTGACCTCGGTAATGTTCGTGCTCATCTCCATCACCGCGATTATGTCGCCGTTCTCATCTCTAAGCGGTGAAGTGTTCACGATCACGTTGGTCTCTTCCCCGTTGCGATTCCAAATCTCTTCCGAGTCATGGCGGCGGCCGTCCTCAAAGGTCCGTTCCACCGGACAGTTGGGGCACTTTTCGTTCTGGTTCTTGTAGATTTTGAAACAGTGCTCTCCGGGGATATAGCCGAAGTCTCGTTTGAACAGATTGTTGGCCTGGATCACCTTGAAATCCTTGTTGACGACCGTAATATAGCAGGGCGCTTTTTCAAACAGTTCCCGGTATTCCTTTTCCTTCCGCTCAAGCTCCACGTGGAGACGTTTCAGCTCGGTAACGTCCAAGGACATCTCAAGGACCTGCCAAACGAAGCCCTTCTCGTCCAGGATAGGAGCTGTCCTCACCAGCACGTACACTTTCTGACCATTGAGTCGCCACACCTCTTCCGACCGGTGAGGCAAGCCGTCGGCAAAAGTCTTTTCAACAGGGCAGTCCTCGCATTTGGACATCAGCCCTTTGTAGCCCGCGAAGCAATTCTTGCCGACCTGCGAGCCGAACTGGTCTTCAAACGCCTTGTTGGCGCGAACGATCCGGTAATCCCGGTCCACAACGGTCAGGTAACATGGTATCAGCTCAAACAGAGACTTGTAGAGTTTCCGGCCCTCGAAGAGCCGATTGGTCCGTTCCGTGATCCGCCGGCTCATGTCGTCAAAGGAACGGCCTAACTCCTCCATCTCGTCAAAGAGATGGTGGTCGCCGGATTGGGGTTGGTACTCGCCTCGGCCCATCCGAATCGCATTCTCCCTCAGCTTCCTGAGCGCTGGATTGACGAGAAAGATGACTGCCAGCCCAATCGCGCTGGACATGGCCAGAAAGAGGGCAATGGCAAAAACCGCCGCTTTCCGGGCGTTCTCGAGGATCTCGTCTCTCATGGCGCCCAGAGAGACTCGCATCGCCAGAACTCCCAGGACCGTCTGGCCGGGGGGATGCGCGTGGCATGCCGCGGTGGAACAGCTCTCGCTGTTCAAAATGGGATTCGCCACGTCAATCCAATTCTTTTCCAGCGAAACTCGATGCCGAGCCGCTGTGTTCGCCCCGATTTCACCGGGCAAGAGCTCTTCCCCGGGGCGCACAGCGCGTTGCCCCTGTTTCGGCAAGCTCGCGTAGTGAAGAGTTCCTTTCGTGTCAAAGAGCTTAATCTCGATGAAGCGGTCCAATTGGCCCACGGCCTTGATGATTTCGCCGATCACGACTCTCTGGTTGGTCATCATGCCATCCCAAATCGCTGCCTTGACCACTTCCGAATCCTCCAGGGCCCCGTGTGCGGCTCTTTGGATGAAATCCTCCTCCTGAATCCTCACACTGTGGTACGTGAAAGCCATCAACGCGAGGAACATGATCAGACCTGCAAAGAAGCTCAGCTTGAAGCTCAAGCTGCGCATAAACTTGCGGACCAGTTGGAGGAGCTCTTTCACCATTGCTCAGCGTTCAAGCAACCGCGGAAATGCGATCGCACGCCCGGGCCTTGGAAACCGGGGAACGGTTGCTTATTTCGTTACGTTTGAGCGGATTCGACACCGCGCGTATACGGGCCCCGCACACTCATGCGTCCCAATATGTGACGCTCGACAAAGACCTCTGAAACACCACCCCGAAAAGAGCGCCACACTGCGCAGAACCTTGGAGAACAACGCTTGAAAGACCCGGGGGACTCTCTTGCGCGGAAAGCCATCCCCCGGACCCATTCATGCTGCGCGCTCCTATGCGGGCCTGTCGAATCAGGTCTTTCCCGAAAGATGAGCCCGCGAGTCGCAGCTTTTGTGAGAACCCCTGTTAGTCCGTGAGCACGAGCGCAGGGTCAAGGAGTTCGGCGAGATTCATCACCTTCGCGTGTATGCCGTAGTGCTCGCAGATTTCCTTGAGCATGTCCGTGCAGTTGTGGCACGACTGCAACACCACGTTGGCTCCTGTAGCCTTGATTTCGTCGGCCTTTATTTTTCCCGAAGCAATCCGGCGCTTGGCAAACTCGGGCATGGCCAGCGCGCCGCCTCCCCCTCCGCAGCAGTAGCTCTGCTCTCTGTTGTGGGGCATCTCCACGAAGTTGTTCACCGCGGCCCTGATTACAACCCGAGGCTCCTCAAGCACGCCCCCGGACCGGGCTATGTTGCACGAATCGTGATAGGTAAAGATCTTGTTGTCATGGACGGACTTGTCCAGCTTGAGCCTGTTCGTCTGGATCAAGTCAGCGAAGAGCTCCATGGAGCTGGTGATCTTAAAGGGCACCCCGCCAAGCCAGTTGGACATCTCCCACCGAATCCCCCGATATCCGTGGCCACACTCGCCGGACATCAGATATTCGCAACCAAGTCGGTCCACTTCATCAAAAAGCCATTTGGCGAAGAGTTTTGCGTCCCCATCCATGCCGTTGAACATGGCATAGTTGGTCATGTCCCAATAACGACTCGAAATGGTGAAGCTCACCCCGGCCGCGTTGAGGACCTTGGCGGTGGACTGGATGGTCATTGGGTAATACTTGGGCTCGCGGGGATTGAGGGTCAGCAAGTACTGAGCCCCTTTTTTGTCCAGGGGAATTGTGAAATGTTCGCAACCTTCTTCGGACTGGAGTTCTTCCTCTATCCACTCAATGGTCTCGATGAACTCGTCCTGGGGCACGGCCATGTTGTTGCCGTGATTATAGTGCGCGTCCACCGTGTCCTGAAGGTTCTGGGGAACGCGTCCCGCCTCGCACATGATGCCGCGGGCCGCTCGCACCATCATGCCGTAATCAACGCCCATTGGGCAGTTGAACGTGCAGCGACGACACATGGTGCACCCGCCCCAAAGCTTATCGTACATTTCGTCTGCAAGGTCTTTGCTGAGAGGTTTGGCGCCAACAAAGGACGGGAACGCTTTCGCCATCCAGTCGTATCGGTATTTGTACCACTTGCGAAACCGATCCGCCTTGTACGCGGGGACCAGTGTCTTGTCCTCAGGGATGGACTGGGTGTAATGGCACGCTTCCGTACACATACCGCAATGAATACAGCCGGCCAGGGATGTCTGGACGATCCTGTTGAGCTTGCTGGGGAGGACCTTCTCCATTTTGGCCAAAGCCTCGGGCGTGAACTCTGCAAGCACAGGCCACTTGCGGTTTTCTTGGGTTCCAAGCTTCTCCGGCGCTGCGGGTTCGGGCTCGGACGTCTGAATTTTGCTGGTTTCTACGGGATCGGGCATGGTAATTCCTCCGAAATTGGTCTGTATTGCTGCTGGTTATCGTGCGTTTCTGTTCAAGATTCCCCGGCCTCCAAAAACCTGGCCGTACATGACACGGCCGAACGGATAGAGGACGTAATGGGAGATCTTGCTGAAGGGCACATAAATGAGGAAGAAGGTGACCATCAGGAAGAATAGCCACATCCAGCCTGTCTCGGGTTTGCCCTGAATCCAAAGCCACATGGTGACAAAGCCCACGGCAAAAAAGACCGTCATCAACGTTATGGCGAAGAAGTCATCCGGGCTGCTGATGATACGTATTTCAGGCACAGTGATCCGGCGATAGATGCGCCGCAGTCCGATCAAGAAGGCCAATCCCATGAAGACCATGATGACTTTTGACACGAGCGGGGTCATCAGCCAAGGCGTCAGAGGAATGAAGAAGGTGGAGCCGATCGTCAACGCCACCGCAATGTGGAAGATCAAGAACTCCACATAGAAATAGGGGTGGCTGCGCGTGCTCTCCATGCCCCAAGGCCGGAGCACGTTCGCCAACGAATGGAGAGCGCCCGCGTACCGATCGCCCTTGAGCTCGGCTTTCTCTGGCGGTCCGGGTTTCTTCATGAGCTGGTAGATCTTTATGGCGTACATGAGAGCCATAAAGGTCAGGGCAATGTACTGAACAGGTTCCTGTAAGACGTACAGGGCATAGCTTACCTTATTCTCCATGTTTGCCTCCCATTCGGCTTTTTATGCAGCTTTACGCACCTGAAGGGTCCCGGTCGCGCCCGCAACCTCCCCGCGCGTCCTCTCCGGCACAGACCTGTGACGCTGAAAAAGAAATGGACAGAGATCACTCGGGTATCCGGTTCGTGGGTAATGCTGTGGAAATGGATAGCGCTCCCGCCACTGAAGTGTACTATAAGATAGAGGCATAAAATGTGTCAAGAATTTTTCTGAGTCAAAACGTCAATATGAAAGAGCTTACGATGTCAAAATGTTACACATCTCCACCGGAAAATATTCCCTGCCAGTGCGTTGCCTGTCAGACGATTTTAGGAAGAAAAAGACGACTGAATGGCTAAAAATTCCCCGCTCCCCCTCGAAATAGCTCTGATTGCAAGCGCCCATCCGGTCCTTGGAGAATTCTCAGCGGGAAACGGGACGGAACAGGGAATAATTCCCCTCCGGAACCCAATGAACCCTCCGACGCCGCGCGCCCATAAGCCCCCCCATATATCGCGGTGTCGCTCCCGGTGAAGAGTTCCGCAGCTCCCCGCGCATGAAATTGGAGGAAGAAAGACCGGTTTGATCTCCAATGAGAAAGGTAAGAAATTCATCGAAATTCAAGAGATATCGACTGAGTTCATATTGATTTCGCACGGAAATTCAATGGCCCCGGTCTGTGGCGCCCTTTGGTGAAAAAAGCTTGACACAGGAGAGGAATAGTTCTATACTACGAGACATGTCGAACTATCGAAATAATGAACTCCAAAAGTTCGCGGACATGTTCAAGGCGCTGTCCAATCTCCACCGCCTCCAAATCTTTCTCAGGCTCGTCGAGTGTTGCCCGCCAGGCGCCAAATGCTCCACTAACGGTGACGCGCGGCGATACGTGGGCCAGCTCGGCGCAGAACTCCACGTGGCCGCATCCACCGTTTCGCACCACATCAAGGAGCTGCGCCACGCGGGGTTGATCAAGATAGAGCGCCAGGGAAAGAACATCCAATGCTGGGTGGACCAGGATGCTGTGAACGCCTTGGGAGCGGTCCTCACAGGTTGCATTCCTTCAGAGGAGACCGGGAGCGACGCGTCGAAGGGTTTTGTCCGCGGCGACACTTCGGGGCGAGGCGCCGCTGTGACATGAGGCGGCGAGTCCTTTCTTTGGACTCGGCGTATCGCTCTGTACAACAGAGGCGACTCAACAGACGACTGCGCTCGCGCAGAGAACAAGGAGGAAAAGCACAATGATCTCGGAAAGCATTGCTACGGCAAGTGGGCTGACTCCGGAGCAGATGCGCATGGTGGAACTTGCGCAGCAAGGTTTCCATTGCAGTGAAGTGCTCATGTTCATGGGCTTGGAAGCGCAGGGCAAAGAGAATTCGGATCTGATCAAAGCCATGTCATCTCTCGCCGGGGGGATCGGCTTCACAGGAGAGACTTGCGGCGCTCTTACCGGCGGCGCATGTGTGCTCGGGTTGCACGCGGGGAGAGGAAGAGCTGAAGACGAAGAGGATCTCCGGCTGAAGACTATGATTGCTGAGCTGGTGGATTGGTTCTCGACGAAGTACGGCGAAAAATACGGGGGTGTCCTGTGCCGCATCATCACCGAGGACGACCCCCTCAAGGCGCCTGAAAGATGCCCGCGCATCGTGGTCTCGGTGTTCTATAAGGTGAAATCTCTCCTCGCGGAACACGGCTTTGAATGGACAGGTCCGCGATAACGTCGACTCTCTGCGGCGGGCGGGGATCTCCTCAACGAAGGTCCACAGGTCTGCGTCGCGCGACCCGAAGGGGATCCCGGCCGCTGGCAGGATCAGACTCGTTTGTCCGAAAGCGCATTCGGCATCACGCGTTCCTACATGCCGATTTCTTTGAAAAAGGCCGCCACGTCATCCTTGAGCACATTGGGGGCCCGGAACACCGCATAGTGCGCCAAGGGACTCTCAAACCCCACCAATTTGGCTCCCTTGATCTTCTTTACGTTTTCTTCCGCAGTAATGTGCCTGAGCCACTGATCGTTTTTCACGTGGAGAATTAAGGTCTTGGCTTTGATTCTGCCGAGTTGGTCCGAGATGTCAAATGTGTCGCCTGCCTCGTTGCGATACAGCAGGTCGTTGACGTCGAATTCCTTTGCCTTGGAAACGAGAGCCGAACTCTCATCGCCTTTGGGTTCCCAGTAGAAAACGTCTTTCTTGACCGTATCCCAGCCCTGCTGGATCCGCATATCGAAGCTCAGGCCCGTGTGGCCCAGAACAGACCAGCCGAACATCATGCCTTGATTGGGATGTTTGTCCCTGGGGAGCTTATAGTAGTCTCCCTTAGTTTCTCGCCACACCGGGTCGCTCTGCATGGCCGCGGTCATCAATTGGAAGAGCCACCGCATCACCGGATCGCTTTTCGTAATGCCGCCGATGGGCATGATCGCCTCGACAAAGTCCGGGTGGAGCGCCGCCAGAATGTAGCTCTGTATGGCCCCCATGGATACGCCTGTGGCGAGCTTCACTCTTGCTATTCCCAGCTTGTCCTTCAGCAGGCGGTAGTTCGCTTGAGCATAGTCTATATTGGAGTATTTCGGGAACTTTATGCCCAGGCCGTCGCTGGGTTTGCTCGCGCCCCAGAGGCCCAGCGCATCGAGGAAGACCACGTAGTTCTTGTCGGTATCGATGAGTTTGCCCGGCCCAACCACCGGCCCTTGAGCAAATGCGTTCCCTTTCTGCCCCTCAAACCAGTAGAAGTACATGAAGGTGGAGTCCCCTGAATAATACGAGCTGATCACCACAGCGTTGGTGATCTTGCCTTGCGCGTCTTTCTGGGGCGTTCCCACCGCGATGTAGGCCAGTCGGAGGGGCTCTTTCCCGAGAGACTCCAGGGTCACGCCACCCTCACCGCCGAATTCATACTTAGATTCGTCTCCGAATTCGTATTTACCTCCGATCTTGAAATTCGGAACCGAATAGAACTGCTTCAATCCGTGCAGGTCCGGCACTCCCGACAGCCCGGTGATGCTCTCCGATTGGGCCGGCCCCACCGACCAGAGAATCATCACAGCCACGACGGCCGCCAATGTCACAGATCGCTTGATCGCATGCGGAAACCTCATAGTCCATCCCCCTTTCTGTTAGCGCCTCTCTGAGGCAGTTTCATCGTGACCCGAAAGAAGGGCAGTTGGTCGTCATGTTAGTCGGGATGCCGCGCTTGACTTTCTGCAAAGGCGGCCCCTGTTCTCTGTTTCCGCGATTCGTTTGATGTCAGGTCACAGCTTTGCCACCGACAGGCCGCGTTCTTTCCAGTTCGCTGCGTTCTCGCCGTTCCCGCTCTCGTTCTTCCAGGCGGGCCTTGCGTCGCACGATCGCTTCACAGTTGCGTCGGCGGTCTTCATCCGTTTCCAGAATCAGAGGGGGAACCTCCGCGGGCTTACCGGTCTGATCGAGAGCGACGAAAGTCAGGTACGCGGAGGCTGTGTGCCGCACATCGCCGGTCAAGAGATTCTCCGCCTCGACGCGGACTCCGACTTCCATTGATGTTCTGCCCACAAAGTTGAGGCTGGCCTTCAGAATCAGGATGTTTCCCACAAGAACGGGATGATGGAAATCAAGGCGATCGATGGAAGCGGTCACCGCTATTCGGCGCGCATGACGAATCGCAACCGCGCCCGCGGCCGTGTCGACATATTTCATGATCACGCCGCCGTGGACGTTCCCCGCGGGATTAGCATCTTCGGGATTCATCTGCGCGGCCATAACAATACGAGTGTCGCTGACGCGCTTTCCTTCCATGCGCTTTAATCCTTGGTCTCATCCGCCTTGTTCGGGACGGCTCGTTGGCGTCGGGGGACTTCTTTACGCACGGATATGGGGACGGCTATCACTAAATCATACTATCTCCGGTGATTCAGAGCAATCAGGTTTATCGTGAGCAGCGCGCTTACGGGTTCGCCCGTGATGGTATCCTCTTTCTTTCCCGCCGCAAAATCGCTAATCTGTTGAGCAAAGCAATCAGCGAGGCCAAAATCCCTTGGTTCGAAATGAGACCTCCAGCGCGAACGCGGGCCAACGCTCTGAGGCCGCTGTCCGCAAGCGAATGATTCTGACCGGGATTCTTCAGGGGATCGGCTGCCGGCCTTCGATCTATCGGCTTGCCACGCGGTTGGGGCTGAATGGATGGGTCATCAACACGACAAACGGCGTCATCCTGGAGGTGGAGGGAAGTCTTGATCAATGTCTCGCGTTCGAACGGGAACTCCCTGCAACCATTCCGTTCCCAGGTCGTATGGACCATAACCGCGTTGAAGAAATCGCGCCTCAGGGTGAGCGTGGCTTCCGCATAGAGGTCAGTCAGGGAGGCGAACGCACCATTACGCCAATCCCGTCGGATGTGGCGGCTTGCCCTGAATGCGTAAGAGAACTCTTCGACCCGCAAAACCCGCGATTTCTGTACCCGTTTATCACCTGCACGCTCTGCGGACCACGATTCACCGTTGTCCGTTCGTTTCCGTATGATCGCGAACGCACCAGCATGGCTGATTTCACCATGTGTCCCAGATGTGAGGCGGAGTACCGAGATCCCGCGGATCGGAGGTTCCATTCTCAAACAAATTCGTGTCCCGAATGCGGGCCTTCATTAACGCTCACGGACCCCACGGGCGCGCCGATCGATGGCGATCCCGTTGTGGAAGCAGTCTGTCTCCTCGCCCAGGGCAAAACGGTTGCGATCAAGGGCATTGGGGGCTTTCACCTCGCGTGCGACGCCTTAAATGAAGAAGCGGTAAGCCGGCTGCGTGAGCGTAAAGGCCGCGAGGAGAAGCCTTTTGCAGTGATGATGCCGGACATGGAAACAGTGGGTCGGTTCTGTATGCTGGGGCCGGAAGAAGAACGGCTGCTGCGATCGCCGGTTGCCCCTATAGCGTTGCTTCAGGCTCGAGGAGATGAAGTGGCGCCGAATGTGGCGCCATTCGTCCGAACCTTGGGGGTGATGCTCCCATATTCGCCTGTGCATCATCTCTTGTTCAGGCATCCCGGTTCGCGCCCGGAACATCGTCCTGTCGTCTTGGTGATGACTTCCGGGAACTTGAGCGAAGAGCCCATTGCTCGCGGCAATGAAGAAGCGCTGGAGCGTCTTCTCGGGCTCGCGGATGCGTTCCTTTTTCATAACCGCGAAATCGTGCTTAGAGCCGACGATTCCATATTCAGGGTAATCGCCGGCAATCCAACGGTTTTCCGGCGTTCGCGAGGCCTGGTTCCCGGCGAATTTCGGATAAGCCAAGCCCCGGGATCAACAGGGGAAAGAGACAAAGCCTCCGACGCGCCGACTAATTGGGGCGATTCCGCGATGACCCACGCTCCCGTGATCATGGCCGCGGGCGGTGACCTCAAGAACTGCCAGGCAATCGTTAAGAACGCTCAGGTCGTGCCGGGCCCCCATGTGGGTGATTTGGCGGCGCCGGTTGCCCACGAATACTTCAAACAGGCCGCGGCTGTCTTGGCAGGATATCTGGAAGCTCAGCCCGAGCGTGTCGCTGTGGACCCTCATCCGGCATACTTCAGCGCCGGCCTGGCGCGAAAGATGAACTTACCGGTCGAAGAGGTATTCCATCATCACGCGCACGCGGTGAGCCTTCTGTTTGAGCATCAAACCGGAGGCCCGGGCGTCTTTGCCGTCTTTGACGGAACGGGGTACGGCCCTGACGCCACCATCTGGGGCGGCGAGTTTCTCCTCGCGGACGAGACGGATTTCAGCCGTGCGGCTCACATCGGTCTTTTTTCACTTCCGGGATCGGAAGCTGCGATCCGCGAGCCTGCCCGCATCATGGCCGCGCTCTTATCCAAGGACGGATCTCTTCCTGAGGAGTTCGCTCCCCTGTTCAGGACTGAAATCGAGCGGGTCAACCTTTGGCTGGAAGCTGCGGGGAAAGGTATCAACTCACCGGTTACTTCATCCGCGGGAAGGCTGTTCGATGCAGTCGCGGCCGCGACCGGGTTCCTGTCCCGTGTGACTTTCGAGGGCCAGGCCGCCATGTGGCTCGAAGGTATTGTTGACCCGAACGAGAGCGGTGAGTATAAGCTTGTTTTTCTGGACGAAGCGGGCTTGATCCTCAATCCTGGGCCCTTGATAAGGAGCGTTGCAGAGGATATCCTTCATGGGTCGCCTCCAGGGACTGTTGCGGCTAGGTTCCACAACAGCATGGCTTCTTATGTCGCCGGAACACTCCGAGACGTCGCGGCTGCGCACGGGATACAGACCGTGGGGCTAACTGGAGGCTGCTTCCAGAATAGGTTGCTTACGGAGCGCACCGTCGCGCGCCTGAGCACAAGCGGGTTGCGGGTGCTGCTTCATCAAGAAGTTCCGCCTAATGACGGCGGCATTGCTATCGGCCAGGCAGTGTGCGCCCTGGCAAGGTGGCGAGCGACGACGAAAGTAGGATGTTTTTGAAGATTTGCCGGGGAGGCCCCTTTCTGCCAAAAGGGGCCTCCCCGGACCCCTTCACCAAAAACTCCCATCTTTCGCTAGCGCTTCCAGTGCTTGACTGGTCTCTTGAATCTTCTGAGGCAAGGGTCGGGCGCCGATTGCGTTGTGAATAGTCTCGCAGCGCGACAGGCTCCGTGCCAATTCCGAAAAATAGACCGCACAATCGACTTATTGTGAGGTGTTGAAACGATGTGTTTGGCAGTTCCCATGAGGCTGGTGGAAATCTCGGGAGATGGCGTGGGGAAAGTGGATACCGGGGGGGTGACCGCGCCGGTGAGCTTGATGATGATTCCTCATGCTCAGGTGGGGGATTACCTGATTATTCACGCGGGCTTTGGGATAGAAGTCTTAGACGCGAATGAAGCTGAGATAAGGCTTGACCTCTTTCGAGAACTCGCGGAAGCGACCGCGGAGCCGGCGGAACCATGAACACGAGCCATGAAGGCCGAGCCGCCCGGGCGATCGCAAGGGAAATCCACGCCACGTGCGAGCGTTCCTCCCGGCCGATCCACCTTATGGAAGTGTGCGGCACGCACACCATGGCTATTGCCCAGAGCGGCCTCAAAGCGCTCCTGCCGAACAACCTGAAGCTTGTCTCTGGGCCGGGTTGCCCTGTGTGCGTCACCGAAAAACGATACATAGACCAGGCTCTGGAAACGGGGCGAAAGTACGATGCGCGCATAGTTACGTTCGGCGACCTCATCCGCGTGCCCGGCTCATCCGGATCCCTGGCCACATTCCGGTCGGAGGGCGGTAGGGTCAAAGTTGTGTACTCGCCCCTGGACATGATCAGGATCGCTCAGGCAGAAAGCGCGCGACCTACGGTTTTTCTCGGTGTAGGGTTCGAGACCACGGCGCCGACCGTGGCCGCGACATTGAAGACCGCGGTGCCGACCGGGGTCAGCAATTTGTACGTGCTGCCCGCGTTTAAGACCATTCATCCTCCCCTGAAAATCCTTGCGGCCAAAGAAGATCTGGATGGCTTCCTCTTGCCGGGGCATGTTTCGGCCATTATCGGCTCGGATTGCTACCGGTACCTCGCGGAGGAATTCCACAAGCCGGGAGTGGTTGCGGGTTTTGAGCCGTTAGACATACTCGTGGCGCTGCGTGAACTCGTCCGGCTGGCAGTTGATGGCCCGCCGCAGATATTGAATCGGTATAAACGAGTCGTGCGTGAAGGCGGCAACCCTGCCGCTCGCGAAATCATGTACGAGGTCTTTGAGCCCACTGACGCGGTGTGGCGCGGCTTGGGACTGATTCCCGGGAGCGGACTCAAGCTCCGGGGACCTTACGCGGGCTTTGATTCATTGACCGCGATGCCTGTGAACGTCTCGCCGACCGAGGACGATCCGCGATGCCTTTGCGCTGCGATCCTCACCGGCGCGAAGACTCCTGACCGATGCGGCCTGTTCGGGAAACAGTGCACGCCGGAAGAGCCAGTTGGGCCTTGCATGGTGTCATCGGAAGGTACCTGCGCGGCCCATTACAAATACGGATCCGCATGAGCGGGAAGATGATCGGTGATAGTCGCCCCGGGATGGGCGAGCCGGCAGACCGAAGCCGGGGCCTGTTTCTTTGTCATTCTCGCGTAGGGGGTATCCAGGAACTGGACAAACGACAGGGTAAGCCTTTGGGCTCTGCTTCCTGAACCGGATTCCCGCTTCCGACCATAGGCGTTAAGTTTAGCAGCCCAGTTCTTTCGTCCGTCATTCCCGCGGAAGCGGGAATCCAGTCCCGCCAAAGGCGTAATTCAATCCCGCGTTCCGCGCGGGACTGGACCCCGGATCAAAGCCTGCCCCGGACGGCGATCCGGGGGCCGGGCTGACGGGGTGGATTTGAGTTTACTATTTGAAATCACATGTCGAGATCCTTTAACTTAACGCGAATGCGCTTCCGACGGAATGACAGGGCGTGGCCACCGTCAGTTGGACACAGAATTCGAGAACCGCAGCATGTTCGATATGACGCTCGACGCGGAAACTTGAAATAAACGCGCAAGCCTTGCAGTCGTTGGCTCTAATAAAGGGGGTTTATGGATAAGGACCAGCGCATACTCCTCGGACACGGCGGGGGGGGAAAGATGACCGGGGCCCTGATAAGGGAAGTAATTCTTCCCCGGTTGGATCGTGGCAAACTTCGAGCATTGCCCGATTCGGTGGTTCTTTCGGGGCTCGGGGAGAAAATAGCCTACACGACGGACTCCTTTACGGTCTCTCCCATATTTTTTCCCGGGGGAGACATCGGCTCACTCTCGGTGCATGGAACGTGCAATGACCTAGCTTGTTCCGGGGCGAGGCCTGTGTTCTTATCTTTGGGGCTCATCCTGGAAGAAGGGCTCCCCGTGGACGATCTGAGGAGGGTTCTCGAGTCCATGGCCGGAGCCGCGCAAGAGGCTGGAGTGGAAATCGTGACAGGTGATACGAAAGTGGTCCCCAAAGGGAGCGCGGATCTGATATTCATCAACACGTCCGGGATCGGCCGCGTAGAGACGCAAACCGAACTGGGACCCGAGCGCATCACCGAAGGCGACGAGGTTCTGGTAACCGGCCCGGTGGGGAATCATGGTATGGCCGTGATGCTGAGCAGGGCGGATTTCTCCTTCGATTTCGACCTGCTTTCGGATTCCGCGTCGGTCTGGCCCGTGGTGGAACGCCTCCTAGAGCTGGGGCCTGAACTTAAGTTCCTGCGCGACCCCACCAGGGGAGGGCTCGCCGCGACCCTGAACGAAATCGCGGCATCGAGCGGCAAAGGACTAGTCGTGGAGGAATCGGCAATCCCAATGGATCCTTCAGTGGTGGCCGCGTCGGAGATCCTGGGCATTGATCCGCTTCAAGCGGCTAACGAAGGCAAAATGGTGGCTGTTGTCGGGAAAGGCCATGGCAAACAGGCGCTGGAGCTCTTGAGCGGCTGCCTTCTCGCAACAGGGGCCTCTATTATCGGAGAGTTCAGACCTTCAGGGCCTTCCGGAGTTGTTATGAAGACTCGCATAGGAGGGGCGAGAGTGCTCGCCGAGCCTTCGGGCGAGCTCCTGCCGCGCATCTGTTGATTGGATGTCACGGAATCGCCGCGCCCGCTTGCCATGAAATCGTGGGGGCAAGGACGGCGCCAAACACAATCAGTCGACCGTGGAGGAGAGACGTCACATGCCTGAAAAGAGTGCGGGAGAAACCAAAGCTGAAAATGGATCCAGGTTTTCTGTTTCCAGAGCGCTGGGCGCAGCCCCGGAACTGGCTGGAGAGAACCCCTATGTGAATGCGCTGGCGCAGTTTGATCAGGCCATCTCGTACCTCAAACTCGAAGGCGGGGTAGTGGAAACCCTGAGGTACCCTAAGCGCGAACTCTCGGTCACTTTTCCAGTGCAGATGGATACCGGAGAGATCAAGATCTTCAGGGGCTATCGCGTCCATCATTCCATAGTGCTCGGTCCTACCAAGGGCGGCACCCGGTACTCCCCGTGGGTGACGCTCGATGAGATTCGCGCGCTGGCCATGTGGATGACGTGGAAGTGCTCGTTGATGAACTTGCCTTTTGGTGGGGGCAAGGGCGGTGTGCTCGTGGATCCCAAGAAAGTGTCGCGGAGGGAACTGGAGCGACTCACTCGCCGGTACACAACGGAGATCAGTGTGTTGATAGGGCCGGAGAGTGATATCCCCGGGCCCGACATGGGGACGGACCAACAAGTGATGGCATGGATGATGGACACCTTTTCAATGCACCAGGGGTACTCGGTGCCCGCGGTGGTCACGGGAAAACCAGTGGAAATAGGCGGGTCGCTCGGCAGGACCGAGGCCACGGGCCGCGGTGTGGTATACACGTTGGAGGAGGCGCTTCGACTCAAGGGGATGTATCCTGATCGAACAAAGGTGGCTATTCAGGGATTCGGCCAGGTGGGCGCGGTGGCGGCAAGCTGCTGCCGGGAGCTTGGTATGCCGGTTGTTGCGGTGAGCGGGTCTCAGGGGGGCGTGTATAATGACAAAGGGCTGGACCTGGATGCTCTGAACCTTCACAAAGAAGCTACGGGCTCACTGACCGATTTTCGAGATGGGGATTTCGTCACCAATGATGAGCTGCTCACGCTCAACTGCAACGTGCTCATCGCAGCCGCGGTGGAAAATCAGATTCACGGCCGAAATGCCGACAAGATCAAGGCGTCGATCCTTGCTGAAGGGGCCAATGGGCCTACCACGAACGAGGCGGACCACATTTTGGAGGATCGCGGGATTTTCACGATTCCCGACATTCTCTGCAATGCGGGCGGCGTCACGGTGAGCTATTTGGAATGGGTTCAGGACCTGCAATCCTTCATGTGGCCTCTGGACCAGATCAACCGCCACCTCAAGGATTTGATGGTCAAAGCGTTCAAGAGCGTGATGGCTTGCCGCGAGCAGCGCAAAGCGCCCTATCGTGTTGCGGCTCAGATGCTGGCAATTCAGCGGGTCGCGGACGCGATCATGATTCGGGGTCTGTATCCGTAACAGTAGAGATATATCGAACGGAAGATCGGAAGCGGACGCGGCTCAAGACTGAATCCGCAGTTCAGCGATCCAGTTGCGACTTTCGTGCTTTTGTGTGGTCCATTCCTCCATTTCTTCGATCATTGCTTTTCCCAGCTCGTACTTGTTGAATTTCGTCGGCACGCGCGGGCGACCTCCGTTGAGGAGATTGCGTATGAGGTCAACGCTGTCGTCGAGCAAGAGTTCTTCTTCGGTCTTCACCACAATATTCTCGTACGGAACGCTTCGGCACCGCTGTTCTTGTTCCCTGCTTCCGTGGGATTCAGGTATGAGCAGCGCCTTCGCGCCGGTGAGGAGCACTTCGTTGAACGTATTGTACCCGGCCCGGGATATGACCAACTCAGAATGATTGACCAAATCCACGAGGTCAGGAACAAAATCGAGGAATCGCACCGACTTGCTTCCCCGGTAGCTCCGCACGTCACAGGCCAGCTCGCGGTCCAGGTACGTGTCCAGGACCATGAGGACCTGATAATCACGGCTGATCTGCGCTTCTTCAAAGATTTGCAGGAGTTTCTTGGACAGGACCGGGACCATCCTGTTCCTGCCCAATGACACCAGAATCACCGGCTTGTCCGGCAGCGCGAAGTTACTGAGGGTGGATTGTCTGTCAGGGAGTTCTTCATAGATCTTGTTGGTGATTTTACCCAGGTAGCGGATCTTCTTTTCAAGCTCCGGATCGTTTCCCAGGAATGCCTTGTTGATGTCTATGACCTGTCTGTCCTCCAGGACGTACATGAAATCATAGAGCTTGCCTATGTTAATTGACTCGGAGCGATGCCTGGGGTTTTGGTACGGGATGCTCAACAAAGGAACCCACCTCATGATTCCCCGGCACATGTGGGCCAATATGAAATCCGCAGGCCCTCCTTGGCGCATCCACTTTTTCATGAGCAAGGGCATCAACTCGCTCATTTGACCGGTCATATTGTGCTCGACAAGAAGCACATCCGGCCTGAAGAAGTCGAAGGTCTCCAGAATGAGGCGCTGGCGAAAATCGAAGATACTCTCCAGGTCGCAGTCGGCAAGATACCGAGGCTGCATGGGTTCGCTCTTGCAGTCGATGTCAAGCTTGACAGAGGGGAGCTTGATGACGTCGATCCCTTCGTCGAAGAAAATCTGAGGAACTGATGTGCTTGATATAACGAGAAAATTGATGTCGGGTCGCCATTTCCGGATGCCCGTGATGACGGCCAGCGTCCGAAATGCGTGGCCCAGCCCGATTGAGTTGTGCGTGTAGACCAGAATTCGTTTGATGTTCTTACTCATCCCGGGGCCTGTCTTTCCGCGCATGCTTTGACCGTGCAACCCCCACATGGGGGCACGGACGCGATCGAGCCTTTCCCAGCATGTCTTTTCGGAGTTCCGGCCATAAGTGTATTCTTATTATACCGCACATCCCAGCGCATCGCATCCCGTCAGGTTCAATTCGCGAGAAAAGTGGCATGCCGCCTGGTGTTCAGGACTCAGCTCCGCCAGTGGCGGAACCACGTTGGCGCACACTTCTTCCGCGTACAGGCACCGCGGATGGAACGGGCATCCCGGTGGAGGATTGATAGGATCCGCCGTCTCACCTCGGAGCACGATGCGTCGGCCTATCAATTCAGGGCGGGTGGTGGGCACATTCGACATAAGCGCCTCGGTATAAGGGTGTCGAGGCCGCTCAAAGATATTTTGCGCGGGAGCGTACTCCATGACCCGCCCCACGTACATCACTACGATCTTATTGCTGAAATGTCGTATCAAGCCCAAGTCGTGCGAGATAAACAGGTACGCGAGCCCCAATTTATCCTGTATGTCCAGGGCTAGGTTCACGATCTGCGCCTGCACCGAAACATCCAGCGCGGACGTGGGCTCATCCGCGACGACAAGCGCCGGATACAAGGACATGGCGCGGGCAATGCTTATCCGCTGCCGTTGCCCGCCTGAGAACGCGTGCGGGTAACGACTCATATGTTGAGGCTGGAGACCAACCATCTCCACCAGCTCATGAACGCGTCGGTCCAGCTCCTCGCCTCGAGCGACCTTATTGACGATGAGAGGTTCTCCGATGATCTCGCGGATGGTCATTCGGGGGTTGAGCGAGGCAAAAGGGTCCTGAAAAATCATCTGGATATGGGGACGTAGTTCCCTCATGTCTCCCGGGTCGATGGAGGCCAAGTCCAGCGGAGGCTTTCCGTTGGGCGGACTGAACCAAATGCTTCCCTCCGTAGGTCGGTATGCGCCCATAATCATCCGTCCGACGGTGGTTTTACCGCATCCTGATTCTCCGACCAGGCCCAGGGTCTCGCCCTTGCGCACGGAAAAACTCACGCCGTCCACCGCTTTTACGTGGGCCACCACCTTCTTCAGGACCCCTTTACGGATCGGGAAGTGCTTCTTGAGGTTGCGCACCTCGAGGAGAACATCTGAGTCGGTCACGGAAACCTCACATGGGAACACAGATGCGCGGACAGGCCACATAATGGTCTTCGGCAACCCAGGTCAGCTCGTACGGCTCGTCGCGACACACCGTGTTGCCTTCGCACTCGCCACATCGCCCGAAAAAAGGACAACCACGGATATACATGTGCGGGTCGGGCAGTGTCCCTTCTATAGTCGCCAAGTGCGTGCGCACAGGGGTGTCTATTCCCGGGACGGATTCGAGCAACGCTTTCGTGTACGGATGGAGAGGGGCCTTGAAGATCTCGCTCACCGTGGCGCGCTCCATGACCCTCCCGAAGTACACGACCATCACTTCGTGGCTGATTTCCGCGATCACACCCAGGTTGTGGGAAATGAAAAGAATCGCCATCCGGAATTCTTCTTGCAGACTCCTGAGCAACTCCAAGATCTGGGCCTGAATCGTTACGTCCAGAGCAGTGGTGGGTTCGTCCGCAATCAGGATGCGAGGGTTGCATACCAGGGCCATAGCAATCATGGCTCGTTGCCGCATTCCGCCGGATAGCTCGTAAGGGTATGCGTCGATACGGAGTTCGGGTTGCGGAATACCCACGCGGCCCAACATCTCGATCCCGCGATTGCGGGCCTCGGCAGCGGAAACGTCTTGGTGGAGCCGTAATGCCTCGATGATTTGGTTCCCTACCGTATGCACCGGACTGAAGGAGTTCATCGGCTCCTGAAAGATCATAGCGATTTCCCGTCCCCTGATGCTGCGGGCCTTCTTGCCCCAAGGGTCGAGTTGCGCCAGATCAATCTGAGTGGTCGCCCCGTTTTCCTGGTGTTGGAATAGGATGTTCCCTTCCACGATTTGTCCCGGTGGGGGCACAATCCGCAGAATCGACTGTCCGATTACGCTCTTGCCAGATCCTGACTCACCCACGATGCCCAGAGTTTTTCCCTCTTCCAGCGTAAAGCTGACGCCGTCCACGGCCCTGACCAGGCCCTGGTCCAGAAAAAAGTGAACACGAAGGTTTTCCACCGCCAGGATCGTCGCCATGATAATTACCTCGAGTACGGATCCACCGCGTCCCTCAAACCGTCACCAACAAAGTTGAACGCGAGCACCGTTGCGATAACGAACGCCACAGGAATCAGCAACCACGGATAGAGCGCAATGGTGGTGACGTTCTGGGCCTCTTTCAGGAGCGTTCCCAGGCTCGTGATCGGCGGACGAAGACCGATCCCCAGGAAGCTGAGAGCGGTCTCAGCCAGCACCATGTGCGGAATGGCCAGAGTTACCGTAACGATGATATGGCTGGTGAATGATGGCAGCAGATGCCGAAAGATGATCCGCGTGTGCCCCGCGCCTGCGAACCGGGCCGCAAGCACGAACTCCTCCTCTCTCAATGAGATGAGCTTACCCCGCACCATGCGGGCGAGATCGGTCCAGCCCACCAGAGAGAGGATAATCGTGATCATGAAGTATACTTTCAGAGCATGCCAGTGCGGGGGCATTGCGGCCGCGAGCCCCATCCAGAGGGGAATGCTGGGGAAGCACCGGATCACTTCGATGGTTCGCTGAATGAGACTATCCACCCAACCGCCCACATATCCGGATACGCCTCCAAGAACCAATCCGAGCAGAAGGCTCAGGGCCACACCGAACATCCCTATGGAGAGCGATATCCTGCTTCCGTAAAGGCACCGACTGAAAAGGTCACGCCCCATCCTGTCGGTCCCGAAAAGGAAGAGCCGCCCGGGAGCGTCTACCCCAAAAAGATGCAGATTCCCCTCCCAAAGGCTCCAGAACTCGTACGAGTCGCCTCGCACAAACAACCGGATCGGATAATGTGTTCCGGCGACCTCCAAGTAACGGATTTGTTGCGTTTTGAGGTCCACATCCATCTTCACTTCACGGACGAACGGCCTCTTGAGTTTTCCTTCGTCATCGAACAGCCTGATCTTGGTGGGAGAAGCGTAGGTCATGTCGAAGTGTCTCGTGTCCTTGGAGTAAGGGGCAAGGAATTCGCAGAACATAGAGAACACGTACAAGCCCACGATGAGATACAAACCGATCATGGCGAGCGCGTGCTTCTTGTACCGCCACCAGATCAGTTGCCGTGTGGACGCGTCGAGGTATTTTTGCGCTTCTCGACTCTCTTCCATTACTTCACTTCCCGCGCTTCATATCTGATCCGAGGATCGACCCATGCCAAGAGAATATCCGAGATCAGGGTTCCCAATACCGTCAGGGCGCTGAGGAACATGATAAACGTCCCCGCCAATTGCATGTCCTGGCTCATCAGGGCACGGAGAAGGAGCGGGCCTGTTGTGGGCAGGTTCAAGACTACGGCGGTGATCGCAATTCCTGAGATCAGCTCGGGCAAGGTCCAGCCGATTGTGCTCACCAGTGGGTTGATAGCGACACGGACCGGGTATTTGAGGATCAGCCGAGTCTCAGGTAGACCCTTAGCTCTCGCGGTGGTCACATAGGGCTTCTTAAGCTCATCGAGGAGATTCCCGCGGATGATGCGTATGAACTTGGCGGTGTGGGCGGTGCCCACTATCACTACCGGTATCCAAAGATGCTTGAGAAGATCCAGCACCTTAGCAAGGTCCCAGGGAGCCTCCGAATACTCAGGGGAGAAGAGACCTCCCACATTCATGCCGAGGTAAGCGTAAGAGACCCAGAGCAGCACAAGCGCGAAGAGAAAATTCGGGGTGGCCAGCCCGATGAATCCTATGAACGTGAGGAAATGGTCTACCCACGAATACTGCCTCACCGCGGAATAAATCCCGATCGGCACGGAGACCAGCCATGTGAACAGCAGCGTGCAGGTGGAGATCGTTACCGACATTGCCAGACGTTCTCCGATCAGGTCTCTTACCGGTTTGTTCCATTCGAAACTGTGTCCGAAATCGCCGTGAAGGAAGTTCCAAGCCCAGAGCAAGTACCTCATGTACAGCGGCTCATCCAGACCAAATCGCTTCTTGAGCGATTCGAGCTCTACTTGATCTATCGCCTCCCCGCTCATGCTCAACTCTGCGGTATACGCGGTGAGGAAATCTCCCGGCGGAAGCTCGATAATGATAAACGAAATCACCGAGATCGCGATCAGCGTCGGAATCATAATAAAGATGCGACGAATGATGTACGTGAGCATAATCGTTTCACCACGAGCGATTCATGACAGTTGACAATACCTTGACCTCCTCCGGGGGCAATTCCCTAAAGATCAGAGAGTCCCGGCGCCGCGCCTGTGTCAGGGCATTTACGAAATGATGAGCCCGGGGGTCATTTCTTCGTCATGAAGAACTGCTCCGGGTTGGCCGGGCCAGGATTCGGATACGTCCAGCTTTGGAAGTCCTGTTTCGGCACATTATGCATGTTGGGCGCAACCACGTAATAATCGGGCGGATCATGCACCAACCCCACAACCCACAGGTGTTTCTCGTTGGCTGCGATGATCTTAGCGAACAACTCCTTCTGTTTTTGGTCGGAAACCGTCACGAGAATCTCGTTGTAGATATTCATCAGCTCCTTGATCTCCGCGGGCGGCTCTTCGCCCTGCTTCCCGCCGGTCTGGTACCACTTCCCGTACAACGGCGCCTGCAAACTTTCCGTGCTGAACGGGAAGTACCACCGGGGCTCCAGCAGACATTCCATGCCGCCGTCACCCGGCCACAGGGCAATGTCATGCGCGGCCGACTGGATGCGCTGGCGGAAGAGATCTCTGGTTTCGGCCTTCACTTCGGTGTCGATTCCGATGGCGCCCAGGTTGGAAGCGACTATTTCAGCTTGGTCGACCCAGTTTTCTATAGCCGCGGTCACATCGAGGGTGAGCCGAAGAGGCTGACCGTCAGCGCGCGCCCTCTTACCGTCAGAGCCTTTCTTCAGGCCCATATCATCGAGGAGGGCCTCTGCTTTGGCCTTGTCATACGTTATGTACGCCTTCTCGTACGAAGCGCTGTAGTATTCCGACTCTTTCAAAGGCGCAGCCTGCCTCGGCAGACCTTTGCCGCGGTACACGATCTTGTTGATCTCTTCACGGTTGAGCGCGTGGGAAAGGGCAATCCTGAACCTGGCGTCAGAGAGGATCTTCCTCATTGCCGGGTCCTGGTGGTTTAGGTTTGGCGCGAGGAGCAGCCCGACCGACGCGGTTGCGGTCTTCGGCACGAGCCTGTAGTTGCCCTGGCCCATGCTTGCCACCAAAAGGACCGACTTCTGCATACCGCCGAGATGCCGTCCCTGCATGTCGATCTCTCCGGCTATGGCTTTGAGCAGAATGGTCTGCGCCTCAGCCTGTAGCTCATGCACCACGCTATCGATGTACGGAAGTTGATTTCCGTTGGTGTCCACCTTCCAATAATACGGGTTGCGTTCCATCACGAATCGCTTGCTCGGAGCAGGGACCGTGGTGACCCATGCGCAAAGGGAAGGCATCTCCTTGGACACGAAGAGGCAATACCTGAGACTTGATTCGTCCTGGAAGAGCTTGGCCCATGACGATACGTTCTTTTGTTTCAGGATGGCGTCCAGCTCTTCGGGCTTCGCGTACTTCTTGTGGAATTTCTTAAGATAGTGCTTAGGCTTGGTAGTGAGCTCCATGCCGTGAGGACAGGCAAGCTGTTGCAAGAACAGGCCGTTGGGTTCTTCGAATTCCAACTTGATGGTGTGATCGTCCACCTTGGTCACCTTGGGCATTTTCCCCTCGGGGCTGATCCACTTGGGGATGCTTGGAGTCAGCTCCTTATCGGCAAGAACATCGTCAAAGTAGAAGATGATATCTTCGACGGTGAAAGGTTCACCATCCGACCAGCGCACCCCTTTGACAAGATGCAAGGTGAATGCCCGGCCCTCATCGGAGATTTCCCATTTTTCGGCCAGGTTCGGCAGAATCTTATAATCGGGGCTCCATCGCACCAGAGGCTCATAAACCACGCGGCGGGCGCCCACCAAGTCACCCATGCCGGTGTACGCCCGTCTCCAGACTCCGCCGTATACTCCGGGCTTTTCATTCGGCTTGATGACAACGGGTTGGGCAGGAAGGCGTTTGTCCACGGGAGGGAGCTTCCCTTCTTTGACAAGTTTCGCCAGCATCGGCGCCTCGTTAAAGCAAAAGGCCTGATCGCCGAGGAAACCACCAAGACATATTAGAGCCGCTGACACTAAAGCAGCCGCGCATCGAACTCCCACCATTGCTCTCATGGGTTCTCCTTTTTAGTCAGGCGCGTCATGCGTTTCGCGGAGGCCGAATGGACTCCGGCGAGGTAGTCTCTCCTCCCTCCAAAGCCGGCCGACTCACTCCACGGTACAGTCTAATACCCGGGACAAGAAGGTCAACATTCAACGATTCGGGCATCAGGGCAGTGATCCGGAGACGGTGTCCCCCTATTGCTCGACTGATGAGGGCGAAAACGATCCTCCCGGAACAGTCCCGCGCAGGAGCGCTCAGAACGGAATGTCGTCTTCCGGCGGAGGCGGCTCGTATCGCCTTTCCGGTTCACGTTTGGGCCCGGGAGGTTGGCGTGGGGGTCGCGCTTCCCCCCGCGGGCCGCTTTCCCGGTCCGACTGGGACCCGGGGCCGCCGAGCATAATCATGTCCTGCGCGATGATCTCGACCGTGGTTCTCTTGTTTCCGTCCTGATCTTCCCAGTCACGGGTTTGAATACGGCCCTCGATGAATACCTGCTTGCCCTTACTTAGGTACTCACCACAGACCTCACCCAGTCTTCCCCATGCCACGATGCGGTGCCACTCCGTCCTTTCCTGGTCATTCCCCTCCTGGTCCTTCCAACGTTGGGAGGTCGCCAGAGTGAATGTGGCTACTGCTCTTCCCGCCGCGGTGTATCTGACCTCGGGGTCTTTTCCCAGATTGCCAAGCAACAAAACCTTATTCATAGACCTCTGGGCCATGAGCGCCTCCCATTAGGAAAGAAGAATGGGGGAAAAGTCGTTGCCGCAGTCGAGCCGGAAAGGTTATCCTCTCCGAAAAGAAAAGGATTTGTCAAGGTTAAAGGGACCTGGCCCCTCGTGGGGGTCCCGAGAGCAAGGCCCTTGAGGAGAAATCCACTGACCATACGGCAACAGATCGCTGAGCTACTCAGGAGCGCTGAATACACCGCCCGAGAGATATCGAAAATCTTGCGCATCCGGGAAAGGGAGGTGTACGAACACCTGCCGCACGTCGAGAAATCACTGGGCTCCAACAGCAGCATCGTTTCTCAACCCGCGCGCTGCCTCAATTGCGGTTTTGTGTTCAAGAAACGGACACGTCTGACCAGGCCGGGCCGGTGTCCTGTGTGTCGCTCAGAGCACATCTCGGACCCGGTCTACAAAATGCCCGAGAAAAGGTAAAATGGTATCCAAGAAAAAGGATGGGAGAGCGCAAGCCATGACCGACTCCGTAAAGCCCGATGTTATCAAGGAAATTGTATGCGAGTTCGAAGAGGATATGCTCTTACCGCGGCAGGAAGAACGTCTCAGAAAAGTGGTGGCCGGCATGGTGGAATCGTGCGCGGATCATCACACCATCGATCATGTGGGCGCCGCGCTGATTCCGTCGAAGGACGAGATCATCCGCATCCTTGATATCCTCCAAGACCTCTTGTTTCCAGGCTATTTCGGAAGACAGGAGCTGACGCGGCAGACGCTGGAATACCATTTGGGACAGGAGATCATGGTCCTCCACGATATGCTCGCCAATCAGATCTCGCGCAGCATCCGCCATGAATGCCGAAGAATGGAGAGCTTGTGCGTCAAGTGCGTTCAAATGGGGAGAGAAGAAGCGGTCATCTTTCTTGAGAAGCTTCCCGATCTGCGCAGGCTCCTCTCTTGGGACGTGAGAGCCCATTATGACGGAGACCCCGCTGCCAAGAGCCTTGACGAGATCGTCTTTTGCTATCCGGGCTTGTACGCCATCTTTGTCTATCGGGTGGCCCATGAGCTCCACGCTCGCAATCTTCCGCTCATCCCCCGGATCATGACCGAGCACGCGCATTCCCGGACCGGGATCGATATCCATCCTGGAGCAAAGATCGGCACGAGTTTCTTCATCGATCACGGCACCGGCGTGGTGATCGGAGAGACCACCGAGATCGGTAACCGAGTGAGGATCTATCAGGGCGTCACATTGGGCGCGCTCTCAGTCCCGCGGGAATCGGAGGGGGGCGGATCGCTCAGGGGAAAGAAACGCCATCCCACTATTGAAGACGACGTCACTATCTATGCGCAGGCGACCATTCTCGGGGGAGAGGCGGTGATCGGAGCTCGCAGTGTGATCGGAGGCAATGTCTGGTTGACCACTTCGGTGCCTCCGGACACCACAGTCCTGTTAGAGCCGCCTTCGCACATTTTTCGAGGTGACAACAACCGGCGGTGAGGCGCTGCCCTGAGCGGACGAACGGAGGCCGAGTTCTTACTTGTGACGCCCGATCGTTTTTGATAGAATCCTCATCGGCTTGAAAAGCGCCGGGGGCATTTCCTTGAATTTTTGTCCGCCCCATACTTTCTCCGGACTCGAGAACCTTGAGGCGATAACTCGGATGCGGAACAATCCTGGTGGCGCGGTCGGCAATGCTCCAAGGCCCCATGATACTCGCGCATGTCGACGGAGAGACGATTCCGAACTCGGACCGCTTCCGAGGCTGCAATCGAGTAGGTCGGGTCGAGACGGAAACGGCCCAGACATGCGCCCGAAAGAACAACCGGCTGACCTTCTCATCGAAACGGCCGGCGAGGCGTAATAGTTTGGCGCGTGGGCCGTGGGCCGGCGCGTGCCTCTGACAGCAATAGGACATGGTAATACAAAGTCCGGTCGTTGTTGCGACGCTTATGAAGGATGCACGAGGTGGACCGGACAAGCTCCAAGATGCGCGGGAGGTCGAGACTGGGCGCTGCAAAGCATTTCCGGGATGCTCGGCTCGTGGGAGGGGAGACCCGAGGAATCCGGCGCCGAGGCTCAAGGGACCTTGTTGTCGGGTGGCGCTTGGCTTGACCGCGCAGCAAATGAACGCGGAGCCCGATTGATCAGCTCAGTTTCATCATCCGAAAGGCACAGTGCGACAGTCTTCGGTAGTTGAGCCAGAGTTCACTCGTTAAGCGCGAGGCTATGGCTGAGGTCGCGTTCCGTCATCGAACCTGCAAGCCTGTCCGGCGCGGCTCAGGTTGCGTTTCGGCGTTATGGGCCGAGCTTCCGGCCTCGGATGACGGCACAGGGCAGAAGAAATCACGCGGCAAGAGAACCCACGAAGCTCGCGCGGGAGGCATCCGCACGCACGAGGGAAGGCGAATGGTTTGATACGGCGCGGGCACTGGGAAGCGGCGCGAAAGGAAAGCTGACCAGATGATCAAGAGTATTCGGATCAAGAACTTCAAGAATTTCCGGGAAGTGGAATGTGATACCCGGCCGTTGAACATCTTCATTGGTCCAAACGGCGTGGGCAAATCCAATCTGGGGAATTTCTTGCTCATGCTGAGCTTTATCGCGAGCGGTCCTTTCAGCAGCGCTTTCGGACCCGGCCCCTTTACTTTCAGACAAACCCTCAGCAGAAAGGGGAAAGGCGACCCGAATCCCCAGGACATGGACCTTTATTTCGAGGTTACCCTGGAAGTTGAAGGGGTGAACTACTGCTACACACTGGTTTTCACCGAGCTGCGAAGAAACGACTATCTCATTAAGGAAGAAACGCTCCAGGAAGTGCAAGGCGAAATACTTTTCACCATTACTGAAGTGAAAGCCCGCGAATCAAAGATGGCCCAAATGAGGCGCGGCCACGCCTGGAACGACTCCGAACGGAGAATCCGCGCAGTCGCCCAACACTTATCGAAAATCAAACGATACCGCTTCATCCCCGACTACATAAAGAAGCCGGCGGCTGTGCAAGACTCGTATCTCCTCGACCACACCGGCGAAAACCTCGCGGCGGTCATTCACCACCTGGAGCGAAATCACCCGGAGAACTTCCACCGGATCGTTGAAGAAGTTAGGCGAAGCGTTCCCGGGGTCAGGCGAGTCTTCACCCCGAGCCTGGGGGAGTCCCACCAGGTGGGCATCGGCGTAGAAGAAGAATCCAAAACCGGGTACTTTGTCGGGCCACAACTCTCCGATGGATTCCTCGTCTTCCTTGCGCTCTGCACGCTTTTCAATCTGCCGGACCAGCCGAAAATATTTTTCATTGAAGAACCGGAGACGTACCTCAATCCTAACAGACTCAGAGTCCTCTACGGACTCATGCACCGTTTCTGCAAGAGCAATCCCGCCAAACAAGTGTTGCTAAGCTCCCATTCACCATACTTTATCGACTGGTCCGACGAACGCCCGGAAGAGCTGACGCTCATGACCGCGCGAGACGGGTGGGTGGAATTCAGGAACCTCAAAGGAATGAAAGACCTGCGCTACTTCCTGGAAGAAGATCCCTGGGGAAAAGAGTGGGTTTCCAAGTTCTTTGAGGCTGATTATGCCGACGAGCCGGTTTCGGAGCCTCAAGCGGACCCCGTGCTGGACGACGATCCATTTGAGCCCTGGGATGAAGAGCCAAACGAACGAAGGGCCGGCGCCTGATTCCCACTCCCTTCCGTTACGTTCCCGCTCGAGAAGTAAAGCGCACGCATCGATAGCAACTTCAGACTATGAGCGCCCCTTTTTTCCGTGTATCGGCTTGGCGGGAAGCCGATCACATTCTTGATCCGTTTCGTCAAGTAAAATAGAACTTTTCATGATCTGGGCAATGTCTCTTGCGAACCGCGTTGTATTGCGATGTCAAGCGGTTTTGTTTATGATTTCGGCGCGCTCAACAGGGCGCGGCTTCCCGATAAGTAAACTGGGAATGCGGGCCGGCTTGAAACTTACCAATTCCGTCAAAAATGTTCTCTTCGGCCCACCGCGCTCAATTTAGGGCCAACGTTTGGTTTCTCCTCGCTAACATTCAGTGTATCCGCTTTACGTTGCAGATGCCCCAAGGGATTAGGACCCCAGCCGAGTGAAGTTTCCTGACGGAATGCGCGATTAGTTAGGAGTTCTGATAACATTAGCGCGACGAGGATCGCGTTGGACCTCGGGATCTCCTCGGTTCCCCGAAGAGGAAGAACCCACGAGATTTCCGCATGAAAAAGCTGGATAAACCCGTACAAACGTGATAAAAAAAAGTCGTCGTTCTCCCATTGCATGGATAAGCCACCCGCGCCAAACAATACAATCCGGGAAGGAGAAGAGTTATGGACATTCTTCAACTGCTCACGTACGCGAGCGGAGTGATATTCGTCGTCTTCTTCGCTCGCAAGCTGCTCAAGTACTGGACAATGCCCATGCACGTCCGGTGGGAGCTTTATCCGGTGCCGCACGAAGGGAAGGAGTGGGGCGGCTCTTTCTACGAGGATGTGGACCACTGGAAGAAGACTCGTCACGTGGATCATGTGGCCCAGTATCGGTTCATGGTGCCTGAGATACTCTTCATTCGGGCCCTCTACGAAGATAACAGGCCTTTGTGGCGCTGGACGTTTCCGTTCCATTTGGGCCTGTATCTTTCGATCGGCGGTCTGGTCTTCCTGGCGATCGGCGCTCTGTTGCAGATCGCGGGCAGGGCCCCGGACGCATCGGGTCTGGCTGCTTTAGCGCAGTCTCTGACGATTATTTTCGGCGTGATAGGATTCGCCCTCGGGACCATCGGCGCGGTCGGTCTCATTGTAAAAAGGCTCACCGATCCGATGCTGAAAGACTACACTTCGGGTCTCGACCTGCTGAACCTTTTCTGGCTCGGCGCGATATTCGTTACCGGCTTCCTGGTATGGCTTTCGGACCCGGGATTCGCCGTTTCTCGAGGTTATCTTGCGAGCCTGCTCACATTCAGCCCGGGCCCGAGCCTCGGCGGTATGCAGATTATCAATCTTCTCCTCTTCATTGGTTTCTGGGCATATTTCCCCTTCACACACATGACCCACATGATCTCCAAGTATTTCATGTGGGACAAAGTCAAGTGGGATGACATGCCCAACCGGGGCGACGCCGGGATGGACTCCAAGATCAAGGCTTATCTGTCCTATCCGGTGAGTTGGTCCGGCGCCCACATTGGCGCAGAAGGGGGCAAGAAGAGCTGGGCCGAAGTCGCTACAACCAATCCCTGGGCCCAGCCACAGAAAGAAGAGAAGTAATCGGAGGAGTCAGCCATGAGACCTGAAGAGATATCAAAGCCGGGTGAACGGCTCGAGTATTTAGATCCAAAGAAGCTCGCTCCTCTGCCCCCACCGTATGACGATTTGGAGGAAGAGCCGATCACGGAACTTACGGAAGAGCAGAAGAAAAAATGGGAGCATTCTCTGGACGGAGTGAGCGCCCTTAATCTACCCAGACCCGAAACCAAAGAGGAAGAAGACAAGCTCGTGCTGGCTTTTCTTCGCGGCTACGAGAAGTTGGTAAGCAAAGAGAATAACTGGGCATTCTTGCAGCCCCTCTCCCTCTCGCTGGAGTATTGCGCCAGATGTCAGACCTGTGCGGATGCGTGTCCGGTGTACGAAATGAGCGGCCACAAGGACATCTATCGTCCCACGTTCCGATCGGATGTGCTTCGGAAGATCGGCAAGAAGTATCTGAGCCCCGGCGGGAAGATACTTGCCGGATTCCGCGGACATGACATCGACCTGAAGTGGGAGACCATAGCTCGGCTCGCTGAGTTGGCGTATCGATGCACCCTGTGCAGGCGCTGCACCCAGGTTTGCCCCATCGGTGTGGACAACGGCCTGATCACCCATGAGTTGCGCAAGATTTTCAGCATGGAGATGGGCATTGCTCCTATGGAGGTGCACGAGAAGGGCTCGGTCAAACACCTCCAGTTCGGTTCAAGCACCGGGATGATCAAGGCGGCCATTGAGGATATCATTGAATATCTTGAAGATGACATCGAAGAGAAGACCGGAAAACGCATAAAGATCCCTGTTAACAAGAAAGGCGCGGAGATTCTGCTCGTCCACAACGCGGGTGAATTCATGGCTTGGCCTGAGAATCCCATGGCTTTCGCCGTCCTTTTTGATGCGGCGGGAATCAGCTATACGTTGTCAACGGAGTTCGTCGGCTACGACGCCGTCAATTACGGGCTTTGGTACGACGACGTCCAGTTTGCCCGTGTGGCCATCAAGCACCTGGAAGTCGCGCGAGACTTGGGTGTGAAGAAGATCGTGATCGGCGAGTGCGGTCACGCGCACAAGGCGCTTTCCGTGATCGCCGACAGGCTCTTGCCGAGCGAACAGATGATACCGAGGGAGAGTTCCTATGCGCTCCTCTGGGATATTGTGAAAAGCGGAAAGATCAAGTTTGATCCGAACAAGAACGACTTTCCGGTAACATTGCATGACCCCTGCAACGTGGTGCGCCTCATGGGCGTGGTCAAGCCCCAGCGGGAAATTCTCAAGGCCATAACTCCTCCGGGTCGGTTCCGCGAGATGACTCCGCACGGAGTAAACAACTACTGCTGCGGCGGCGGTTCCGGCTTCGCGATCATGGGTTCCGGCAATTTCCCTGAATGGAGGGTGAAGCTCTCGGGCCGCAAGAAGCTCACTCAGTACCTCAATGCGTTCCAGGGGGAAATGGATCCGTCCATCAAGAAGATGATTTGCGCGCCCTGCTCAAACTGCAAAGGAATGACCAGAGACTTGATGGAACACTACGAGATCTTCGAGAAGACCGGGATCTGGTACACGGGGCTGGTGGAACTCATGGTCAACGCCATGGTCGATCAGGAAAAGCCTTTCATTACCTGGCCGGACGAGGACGAGGACATGTGACGAAACAAAAGCGACCGGAGACTTCTCCGACCGCCTCTTATAAGATTGGTAGGCCCGGCGTCCCTGCCGGGCCTTTCTTTATCTGCACAGCGTGCCAAGCTCAGAACAGTGCGGACAGCCGGCTCCGGCCCTACTGCCCCAAGCGACCTATTTCGCTCACGATTTTCCGTCAAGCCCTATAACTGACCGCGGGGTCGGGTTTGAATCCCGTTCTTACTCTTCCTGTGCAGGCTGCTCAGAGGTCGCGGGTCCGGTCATTTCGGTCATCTTGAGCAACCGTTCCCACTTCTCGTCCACACCCTTTTGGATCACTGCAATCAGCGTTTCGTCCAGGTGACGATAGCGACCCTGGCCCTTCAAATAGTCGGCGACAGGCTTGAGCTGCTTTGGTTTGCGGCTCATTTTCCATACGCCGTGATCTACCTCGTACAGCGGGAAGATCCCTGTGTCCACGGCCAGTTGACCGTACTCAATGGCTTTTTCCGGAGGTATCCTCCAGCCGGTGGGACACACGGAGAGGATATGGAGGTATGCGGGACCGTCCGCTTCCTTGGCCTTGGCCACCTTTTTCATCAGGTCGGAGTAGTAGCTGGGACATGCGGTAGCCACATAGGGAATGTTGTGAGCCGCGGCAATGCCCGGCATATCCTTCTTGGATGTATTCTGGCCTGAAGGGCTCATCTTGCCTGCCGGGGATGTGGTGGTGGATGCTCCGAACGGCGTGGACGAGGATCGCTGGATGCCGGTGTTCATGTACGCTTCGTTGTCCACGCACACGTAGATCATCTTATGCCCTCGTTCAAACATGCCGGAGAGGGCCTGGAAGCCGATATCGCTCGTGCCTCCATCGCCTCCCATAGCCACGACGGTGACCTCCTTGTCCGGGACGCGACCTTTACGCCGAAGCGCTTTTAGGCCTGCCTCCACCCCCGAACCCACCGCGGCCGCGTTCTCGAAGGCGACATGGATCCAGGGCACGTTCCAGGACGTGAGCGGATAGGGCGAAGAAATGATTTCCATGCATCCTGTCGCCATTGCTAAGACCATTTCAGGGCCGATGGCCTTGAGCACGTGACGGACCGCCAACACTTCCGCGCAGCCCTGGCATGCGCGGTGGCCGGAGGCTATGTGTTCCTCCAGCGGGAAGTTCTTGAGGGGTTTCAAAATCTTCTTCTTGCTTTCTTCGGGCATAGGGAACTCCCGTTCGGCGGCGGTCTATCCACGCACACCGTAGATGTGGCACTCTTGCTCCGTGCCTTTCAGGCTCAGGTCCACCATGTTGGTGATATCTTCGGGGGTGACGTCTCTGCCGCCGATTCCTGCTATCATGCAATGGATTCTCGGCCGCTGAGGCTCGTGGTACATGGCCGCGCTGATCTCCGAGGTTACAGGGGCGTTAGCGGCGCCAACCGAGATGGAACGATCTAGCACTACCAGGTCTTTGGCGCCGGACAGCGCCTTTCTCACCTCAGCCAAAGGGAATGGCCGCCACAAGCGGAGCTTTACCAGTCCCACCTTCCGGCCGGCTTCTCGCATCTGATCAACAGCCAATGACGCTGTCTCGCATAGGGATCCCATTGCCAGAAGAAGGGTTTCAGCTCCTTCTGTCCGGTAAAGCTCAACAGGTTCGTACTTGCGCCCGGTGAGCTTCGCGAGTTCATCCCAGCCTTCCAGAAGGACCGGCATAGAGTTCTTGAGCGCTTGGTCGTGAGCCATTTTCTGTTCCGCATAGATCTCCGGCATCCCGAACGCGCCCATGGTGACCACCTTGTCCGGGTGGAGGGTATTGAGGGGACGAAAACGCGGCAAATACGAGCCGACCATCTCCTTGGTCCAGAATTCCACAGGCTCGATTACGTGAGTCAGGATGAACCCATCCATATTCACCATCACAGGGAGCGATACCCGTGGATCTTCACCGACCCGGTACGCGTGGAAGATGTGGTCGTACACGTCCTGGCCGTTTTCACAAAAAATTTGTATCCAGCCTGAGTCACGGACCATCATTGCGTCGGAGTGGTCGTTCCAGATGGAGAGAGGAGCGCTGAGAGCCCGATTCGCGACGAGCATGAGAATGGGCAACCTCATGGAGGCCGCGATGTAAACGATTTCCGCCATGAGGGCCAATCCCTGGGCCGCGGTGGATGTGAACGTTCGGGCGCCTGCGGCTGCGGAGCCGCAACATACGCTCATAGCCGAATGTTCCGATTCCACAGGCACGAATTCCGCGTCCAGGCGCCCGTTTGCCACGAGCTCTGACAGATGTTCCACGATATGGGTCTGCGGCGTAATCGGGTACGCGGCCACCACGTCCACGTCGCACAGGCCGACTGCTTCGGCCGCGGCTATGGAGACTTCAATGCCGACCTTCTTGCCCATTATTCCCCCTCCTCGCGCACCTCAATGGCGTCCACCGGGCATTCATACGCGCAGATGCCGCAGCCTTTGCAATAATCGTAGTTCCAGACCATGCGGTTATTCGTGAAGTCCGGGGATATGGCTGCGTCAGGGCACATGATGTAGCATCGCCAGCACCTGATGCACTTCTCCTCCAGATAGTGGGGGCGCAGGGATCGCCATGATCCGGTGTGGTAGCTTCGAGCGTTTCCGGCCTCCGTGATAACTCCTCCCGGCTCAATTTCTCGCCAGGTGATCTCGTCTATGGGTTTACTCACGATTTCCTCCATCTGTCGCTCCGGGAACGTCCGTACGGCTAGCGAGGACGAAGCGACAACGTTGATCGGTTCGTCATCCGATAACAGTGGCCTCTTCCCAGGCTCGTTTCATGGCCGCGAGGTTCCGGGGAGCGATCTTCCCGAATCGCCTGTTAAACGGCCCCTCCAGTGATTCCAAAGAGAGCATGTTCGTGGCCTTAACCAAGGCGCCCACCATGGTCGTGTTGGTTATGGGCAAGCCGATCACCTCTCGGGCGATGCGAGATGCGTCCACCAGGGCGATCTTTCCCTGGTAGCCCAAATCGCGTCGGAGCGTATCCGCGTCGTGCGAGGAATTGATGACCAACACCCCGTCCGATTTTAGCCCCTGGGCCGGATTGGCGATCTGCACCAGAGTCGGATCCAGCACGATCACCACGTCAGGACTGTAGACCTTAGCCCGCACTCGGATGGGCTCGTCCGCGACCCGTGCAAACGCGACCACCGGCGCGCCCCTTCGTTCAGGACCGAAACTGGGGAAAGCCGTCGCATACTTTCCCGTGTCGATTGCCGCCTGGGCAACGAGTTCGGCAGAGGTCACGGCGCCCTGGCCGCCTCTGCCATGAAATCTCATCTCGATCATGGCTGCTCCTCGGATAACCGTCGGTTCCACTAATCCTCTTCACGAGTATAGTCGTCAACAACCGGGTAGCGCAGTCGGTCATTGATGATTTCCATGCAGTGCATCAAGTGGTATTTCGCCTCGGCGAGTTCAAGTATTTCCACCGGAAGAAGCTCCTTGCGCTGCAAGTACGACTCGATCCTGTCGTTGAGGGCCCTGAGGTGGCGCATATCCACCTGATAGAAATCCTCGTCCTCCGGTTCAGGGGTCTGACCGGACGTTAACTGTCCCATGAGTTTGAGTTCCCATTCGTCCAGCTTCTTCCAGCGGGCTATCGTAGCGGGATGGAGTGCGAGCTGCTGCGCCAATTCTTTGTTGGTGATCCGTCCTCGCTCGTCGAGGAAGCGCCGCTCAGCCGTCTTGCGATCCTGGTTCTTCTTCATGGAAGGGCCTCCCATCCCCCGAGCGCAGTATCCCTTTGGGGAAGAGGAAAGTGCAAAACTTTTTTATAACACAGCAGGAGATCAGCAACAAGGGGGGTTTTCGGTCGAGTCGCTTCGCATTATATTACATTGCGCGGGACATCCTGTTCCCGTTTCTCCGCCTTCGAAATTACGTCGCGGAACCGGTTTGAAAGAGCGTCACAAATGGTGATCCGAAAAGACATAGCCAGCGCGCTCCCAACGAGCCCGGGTGTATACCTGATGCTCGACTCAAAGGATAAGGTCCTATATGTGGGGAAAGCGGGCAATCTCAGAGACCGCGTGCGGAGCTATTTCGTCAAGGGGGGAGACGAGAGACCCAGGATCCAGTTTCTACTTCAAAAGGTTGATTCGATCAGGACCATACTTACCGAGACCGAAAAAGAAGCGCTCATCCTTGAAAACAACCTGATCAAGCAGTATAGGCCGCCTTACAATGTGTACCTGAGGGACGACAAGTCCTTCTTTTCGTTGAGACTCAATATGTCCCATTCTTTTCCTCGCTTGAGTCTTGTCAGGACTCAAAAGATTCGACCGGACGGCGAACGGTACTTCGGTCCGTACTCCTCGGCGCGTGACGCGAAAATCACGCTCAGGTTCATATTGAGGCTTTTCCCTTTGCGGCAGTGCACGGAACGGCAATTTGCGACCTGCAAGAGACCCTGCCTCAACTGCCAGATGAAGCGATGCCTCTGCCCTTGCGCAGGCAAGGTGGACCCCGCGGAATACGCTCGCATGGTGGAAGGTGTATCCCTTCTCCTTCAAGGCCGGAGCGAGGACTTGGTGCGCAGCCTCCAGGATGAGATGGAACAAGCCGCGCATAATCTCCGGTTTGAAGAAGCTGCGCGGATCAGGGACAGAATCGCGTCCATCACACGTACGCTGGAAGTGCAGAACGTCTCTTTCTTCCATCTCAAGGATCAGGATGCAATCGCGCTGGTTACGGGGGATAGCGGTCTCTATGTGGCGCAGGTCCTCTCGTTCCGCCGCGGGAATCTCCTATCCGAGGATTCTTTCCGATTCCGCAACGAAACGTTGGAGCCGCCGGAGGTCATGGCCTCCGCGCTGAAGCAATATTACGGTTCCGCTGGGTTTATCCCCAAAGAAGTTCTTATCTCTCATCCCATAGAGAACTCGGAACTCATCGAAACATGGCTGTCGGAACTCCGCGGGAACCGCGTTACTATCCGAGCGCCTTCTCGTGGCCCCGGATTGCGCCTCGTTCGATTGGCGCTGAAAAACGCGCAAAACGCGTTGGTGAAAGAGACCGCGGTCGAGTCACTGCAAAAGCCGCTGGCGAGACTCGCTGCGAAACTGCGTATGACCCAAGCGCCGTCGCTCATTGAAGGGTACGACATATCCAATATTGCAGGCGCCCACCCCGTGGGCGCTAAAGTCGCGTTCAGGGACGGAAAACCCGACAAGTCGCTCTATCGGACCTTCAAGATGACTGGGTTCACCGACCAGGATGATCCGGGCATGATCTACCAGACCGTTTCCAGGCGCCTAGGCCATGCGGACTCGGACGCCTTGCCCGATCTGTTTCTCATAGATGGCGGGAAATCTCAGCTCAACGCGGTCGTCGCGGCCTTGAAGGACCGGCTGGGGCCGGACATTCCCGCTGTCGCAGCCATTGCAAAGGGGAGAGAAGAAGGCGAGTCGGACAAGATCTATCTTCCGAACCGAAAGAACCCGGTGAACTTCGCCAGAGGAGATCCTGCGCTCATGCTCCTGATGCGAATCCGCGACGAATCGCATCGGTTTGTGCACGGATTCCACAGTAAGAGCAGGTCAAAGGCAGTGATTCGGTCCGCGCTGGACGACGTGCCCGGCATAGGCCCAAGAAAGAGGGCGGCTTTACTGCAGGCATTTCAGAGCATCGACGAGCTGCTTGCCGCGTCGGACGAAGAGATCCAGGCAGTGGAGGGGATCAACAAGAGGGACTTGGAGAGGCTTCGGGCCCATTTCCAGGCAAAATCCGGCGGAAAAATCGGGCTTGCCACATGAGGGCTTCACGCAAATCGCTTTCAAAGGCTAGCGGGGTCCCTTGACGGTCGGCGCGCGAATCAGGCATAATGCCGCTCGATCTTGAACGATCAGATCAGGACTCTTTGTGAGACGACAGGAGCGGACTCGAATTCCGGCGGGTATGGTCCTGGTTCTCCACGCAAGGGTTACGCGGCGTGGGTAGTGAACTGATGGTGTAAATGGGCGATCTCTTCGAAAAGTGCTACGCCTTCAAACGCGACAGAGAATACATCGCGGCGGGCTACTACCCGTACTTCAAGGCCATCTCCAGCCTCGACGGGCCCCATGTGACCATCGACGGCCGCGAGATGATCATGATGGGCTCCAACAACTACCTGGGGCTCACCACTCATCCAAAGGTGAGAGAAGCTGCTCTCAATGCCTTGGAGAAGTACGGGACCAGTTGCTCCGGGTCTCGCTTTCTGAACGGCACGCTGGACCTCCACGAGCGACTGGAAGCCTCTTTGGCCGAATTCATGGGCAAAGAGGCGGCGCAGGTCTTCTCCACAGGTTTCCAGACCAATCAGGGTGTCATCGCTCCCCTGATCGGTCGCAGCGACACTGTCATCACAGATCGACTGGTCCATGCCAGCGTGATCGACGGAGTACGTCTTTCCTTTGGTAAGGTCCGACGCTTCAGGCACAACGACGCTGAGTCCCTACGGAAGAACATTGAGGCCAGTCTGGATTCGGAGGGTCTCCTGGTCATCGTGGATGGCGTCTACAGCATGGAGGGAGACATCGCCTGTCTGCCGGAGATCGTCGCGGTCGCCGCGGAATACGGCGCGAAGGTCATGGTGGATGACGCCCACGGGATCGGCGTTCTCGGCGCGCAGGGAAAGGGAACGCTGGAGCACTTTGCGGTTACCGACCAGGTCGACCTGGTTATGGGCACGTTCAGTAAGTCGTTTGCATCTTTGGGGGGGTTCGTTGCCGGGGACGAGCGGGTCGTCTCGTACATCAAGCACCATTCCAGAGCCTTGATTTTCTCAGCGGCCATGCCTCCGTCGAATATCGCCGCGGTGCAGGCTGCTCTGGAAGTGATTCAAACAGAGCCCGAGATACGACAGCGGCTCTGGGATAACACTCATTTCCTTTTGAATGGCGTGAGATCTCTCGGATTTGACACCGGGCCGACCGAGACGCCGGTTGTGCCTCTTATTGTGGGAGATGACGTGCGCGCGATGGTTTTCTGGAAGCGTCTCTTTGAAGCAGGTGTTTTCACCAACTGCGTTCTGGCGCCGGGAGTGCCCGAAGGAACGCAGCGGATCAGGACGACTCTTATGGCCACCCACAGCATAGAGGACCTGGAAAGAGTGATTGGAATTTGCGCCAAAATCGGCAGGGAACTTAGATTAATACCGTGAGGAGCCTCAAGCCATGGCTGCAAGGAATACGATGTCCCGACGCCTGAAGGGCCTGACGGCCGCGCTGGCCTTCCTGGGCGTGTGCTGCATCGGGTACGCCGCGTTCTTTGGAACCGCGGATCACCTGAGACTTCTGGATGTGGCGGTTTCCGCCGCCGAAGGCGCTCCGGCCGGGACGGCCGCGGAATCCCAGCCAAAAAGCAGCGAAGAGCTGGAAAAGGCGATCGCTCAACTGGCGGCCCAAGGGGGAATGTCACCCGCATATCGCCAGTTATTTGAGCAGACGCTCGAATTAGTCAAGAAAGCAGAGAGCAGGTCACTTGAAACCAAAATGATGAGCATGGAATTAATCAGTCTCCTTTGGGTCGCCATTGTGGTGCTCGTTTTCATAGCTCTCTCGTTCCCGCTCTCCTTGTGGCTCCTCAGTAAGTGGCGCCTCATCGGCCTTTCCGGGCTCTCTTCCGAAGTCGCGGCCACCCTGGTGCTGGTAGAGGAACGACAAGCCAAGCTTGTCAATATCCTCAAAGACATCCAGGGCGAGATCGACTACCTGCACACCATGTCGGTTCCGGATCTCAAGAAGCTAGTCGAGCAGGCGGAAAAGTATATCGAACAGAACGAAAGAGACCTGGCCGGCGCAGGCGTCCCACGAACAAACAAGCCAAAGTAGCCCGACTTCAGTGATCCGGTATGATGCCCATGCGCTGTTAACGGGAATCTCCTGGACGAAAGTCCGACGGCCTTGCGTCGTCCGAAGACGAGGAGGTCCCCGGCCCGCCGCTCACCAGTAACCTGTTCGATCGCGCATTGGAATGAGATCGAGTCCTCGTCAGGGGAAAATAGTCACAGGGGCGCCAAGGGAGACCTTGGGGAAAATCTGGTCGATCTCGAAATCCCACAGAGCAATACATCCGTCAGTCCAGTTGTGCGGCTTAGGAAAGAGGAGCGTAATCCATAGCTTGCGGTAGTTGTCGGTGGGATATCCGTGTATGCCTACCCAGCCGCCAAGCTTGGTGTTCCATGGCGGCTGCCTGCCTTCTCTGAGCGACTGAATAATGGAATCCCTCGTGTCGAGTGAAATCACGCCCTGCTCAAAGGCGGCCTGTGCGTCCCGTTCACCCGGATAACTGATGCCAAGAAAGCGGTGGAAACTGCTGGCTGCGCTCTTTAGACAGATGAAGTACTCGCCTTCGGGCGTTCTCTGGTCCCCGGTTATCTTCTTGGGCCCTTCCGGGTTCATGCCCAGGCAGACACGGAAGATCATGGGGCTTCTGCCTTTTTCATGAAACTCGAGGATCTGGCCGGCCTTATGCACGACGATGCGGGTGTGGTTCGTCCGCTGGGGACTCCCATCCGGCCGCGCGGACTCTACACCGGCCATCGAAATCGCGAGTATGACGAGGAGAGCAAGGAGCTGTCGCATGGCTGTAACAGTGCTCACGAAAGGACACGGTTGAGGCTCAAATTCTCCAGGCGCGCCATGAACAATGGGCATTTTATCAACATATCGAAATCCCTATTTAAATTCAAGAGAAATATCCGGCCCCCAATTCAGCATACCGAAATAATGCCCATTTTACGGGCCTGATACTTCTCCAATCAGTTTCGTGAGATCACGGCCCGCGTCAGACAGAACCCCCGCATCTTCATAAAAAATATCTTGAACCGTTACTCCCTTGCCGTGGTACGCTTCGTTAGCTTCCCGGTCAGGCTCCAGGACCGCTCCTTTGAGAGAGAGCCCTGCAAAGAGGCCTCTTGTCCTAGAATAGGAAAATATACCGGCATCGAACCGAATACTCGTTTCGGCAGAGGCTTCGCGACCCACCGGTCCCGCGGTTACGGCAACGTCCGCGCCCAAAGTGTATCGATCTTCAAGGAGTCCTTGCAGGCCTTGCTCGCTCATGATCAGGAGAACCAGGTCGATGGACTGGGCGCCGACCTGGGCTCCGACGCTCCCCTCACGGATTTTGAAAAACGCTGGTTTGCTCCAGGTCTTCGTTTTCTCGTCCCGCCGCATCACGACCCCGTTGCCAAAACTCACCCCCACTACGACACCGGCTCTGATAACCCCGGGAAAGATCGCCAGACCTTGACACCGTTGGAGCAAGTCGCGGGGAATCTTTTGATCGGGCATAGCCACCATATTTCTCAAGACTACCGTGGACGCGGCGACCTCTTTGTCTAATTCCTCAAACGTAGCGGCGCCCGCAGCGCCATATGACATGAGTGGCAGTGCAATCAGCAGGCCTCCGAAGAAAGGGATCTTCTTCATGGGGTTTCTCCAGCCGGTTCTAGTGCTTAAAAGCTCGTTGATTGGTGAACATCATCGTCACCTGTGGCTGAGCTTCGTTACATGCCTGTATGGACTCGAAATCCCGATCGGAGCCCCCGGGATGCACAATGGCCGATACACCTTGAGCAATTCCCACGTCCACTCCGTCACGAAATGGAAAGAACGCGTCCGAAATCATGACAGATCCGATGAGACCCGCGTTGCACGCGTTGGTCTCGGCTTGGATTTGGGCTCTGATTCCAGGGTCTTTCATTTCACTGTACGGCACGCGGTGACGCTGAAAACAGAGCCGGTCCTTATACTTCGTGTACGCTTTGAAGACAGCGATTTCCGCAACACCGACCCGGTCCTGTTCACCCGTTCCGATGCCTACAGTACATCCGTCCTTCACGTATAGGACCGAATTCGAACTCACACCTTGTTCCACAGCCCACCCGAAGACCATGTCCGCAAGCTCTCGTTCGGTGGGCGCTCGTTCGATCACGTATTCCTTTCCCTGATAAATCGCACGCGCGGGCGCCAGGTCCTTGGAGGATCGGATCGCGTTCACCGGTGACTGCTGAACGATGATTCCGCCGTCGATGAGCGATTTGAAATCGACGAATCGAAGAGTCCGGTAGTCTTCCAAACGATCGATGCGCGGAACTGCCAGTATGCGAAGATTCCTGCGCTTTTTCAGGACCTCCACGGATCCGGGCTCGTAGTCGGGCGCGGCAACGACTTCCAGGTAATTCCGCGAAACCAGCTCCGCGGTCACCTTGTCCATGGGCCGGTTGAAGACCGCAGCTCCTCCGAACGCGGCGATGCGATCGGCCTGGTCCGCGCGTTCGTACGCGCTGCTGAGGCTGTCATCAACCGCAGCGCCTGATGGATTGTTGTGTTTCATGATGGCGCAGGCAGGCCGATCCATCAAATATTTGAGAATATTCAACGCGTTGTCTACGTCCGTAAGGTTGGTCTTCCCCGGATGCTTGCCGGGCTGGATCATCTCGGATTCGGTCAGAGCGCTCACCAGGCCCAAGCCTGGGGAAATGAAGGTCGTTTCTCCCAGAGTGAGATTGCCGTGCACGAGTTCATACAGGGCTGATTCCTGGCCGGGGTTTTCCCCATACCGCAGCCCTTTTTCAACCACCGTGCCCGGAGGATCTTCTATCTTCCAGGCCCTCTTACGGTATGTGAGCGTCTGATCCCCGAACGTGATCTTCATTTCATCAGGGAAATGATCATCCATAACAGTGCGGTACTTCTTCTTGATATCCTCCATCATTCACCCCTCCCCTAACCGGATACTTGAACGGTTCAGGCCCTACGCTCAGGCGATCAGAAGCTCGTGCTTCCCGCATGTGCTCTCACCTTGCCACGCGGAGCCATGACATGGCAATCGCCTTCTCGCCCGGGGAGCCGTCGCGGCTTCCAACAAAAGGGCTCATTATGATAACGTGACCAAAATCAATGGGGGTCTGTTCCGTGAAGAGCGTACGAACCGCGGCTTACTGGGTGTTGGTTTTTGCCTCCGGCTTTATCGTCGGGGTGATCTTCTCGGCTTGGAAAATGGACACTGTGGGCGAAGGACCGAAGCAGCCTGTGTCCGCGTCACGAGAAGATGAGGGGGTCGAGCTCCGTAAGCGTATCGCCGGCCTTGAAAAGATGTTGGCCGTAAAACCCGACCAGACCGAAGCATGGGTAGAACTGGGGAACGCGTACTTTGACGTCGGCCAGCACGCAAAGGCTGTCGAAGCGTACCAGAAATCTCTACAGGGCAATCCGCGCAACCCCGACGTTATCTCCGACATGGGAGTAAGCTATCGGAAGCTCGGTCAGCCGGAAGAAGCGGTCAAGGCGTTCAGGAGGGCCCTTGAAATCGACGCTGGGCACATGATGGCCCTTTTCAATATGGGAATCGTCTACCGGGACGATCTGAAAAGACCGGCCGATGCGCTCGCAGTCTGGGAAACATTTTTGGAGAAAGCAGGAAATGCGCCTCACGCGGTCATGGTTCGCCCCTGGGTGGAACAACTCCGCAAGCAGCTCAGCTCTGGAGGCTCAGGGACCAAGTGAGTCCTCATTGCGGATGATGGCTCCTTACCAATTTGCCCGCCGGCCATATGCAAGCCTGCGTATATCATCAGTTGGCGACCCGACAACCTTAGCTATTTTCGCCGGATTCCGTCCACGCGGATGTTGAGCTGTCCGCTGCAACCTTTGCGCAGTGTCTCAAGTTCGGACAGTTTTGGTCCTCCAGATGCCGGCGCGGAGGCTTGCTCCAACCTTCTTCGACGGCGCGTTGAGCATTGGGATTGGTGGAGAAACCTTCGCAGGACAGCGTTGAATGCCTCCCCGGAACTAAGAAGGAACCTGGGAACGGTGGTGAAGGCGCGTGAAGATGAGAAGCTCGTCTGCAACACAAACTCTCCTTGATTTCTCTGTCCGCCTATGTTACACGTCTGCTCGTCTCTTCCACAACTGATACGAAAGACGTACAAATCGAGAGCTGCGCGAAAAATCATGTTTCTGTAGTGACCAGCGAAGCGGGCTCAGCATCGCTCCTATCGACGTTCCGTCAACCGTTGCGCGCAGCCGCTGCCCCGAAAATTGACACCTTGGCCATCTTGGTCGATGGAGGCAATGTGATGGTAAAGACCCGACGTAACTCGGTGACCTTTTGCCTCTTCGTGGTATCGATCTGTCTTGCAAGCCTCGGAATCTGTTCAGGTTCGGGTTGGGCTAGAGAGATCAGGATCGGAATGTCCGCGGCGTTTACAGGGCCTACCCGGGGCCTGGGAATAGAACTTTATCGTGGAAGTATGGCCTATTTTTCCCACATCAACGAGCAAGGGGGGGTTTTCGGCCACAAAATTAGCCTCATCGCCTACGATGATGGATACAACCCCGTTCCTACCATCCGAAACACCATTCGGTTGGTGGAAGAGGATGACATATTTCTCCTCTTTGACTACGTTGGCACCCCCACGGTCACGCGAATGCTCCCTCTGTTGAAAATTTATAGTGGCTGGCGAGAGGTCTTGCTTTTCTTTCCGTTTACCGGGGCCCAACCGCAGAGAGAGCGGCCGTATGGTGAGTACGTTTTTAACTTGAGAGCTTCCTATCACCAGGAAATAGACGCATTAGTCGCCTATCTGGCCTCCATAGGACGCAACCGCATCGGGGTTTTTTACCAGATCGACGCTTACGGTCGAAGCGGTTGGGAAGCGGTCCAAAAGAGCGTTGCCAAGCACGGCGCACGCATGGTGGGAGAGGCCACGTACTACCGGGGGACCACATACGAGACCAGCATGAAATCACAGGTGAAAGTAATCAGGCAGTCAAGCCCAGATTCGATAATATCTATAGGAGCTTATGAAGCTTGCGCCGCGTTCATACGTGACTCTCGCGACGCCGGTCTCAATGTGCCGATAGCCAATGTGTCATTTGTGGACAGCGAAAACATGCTCAAACTCCTCATCAATACCGGCGAGCGCACGGGTAAGGATTACACGTCCAACCTCATCAATTCACAGGTGGTGCCGAGTTGCGAGACAACCGAACTGCCCGCGGTGGCTCAGTACCGGGAATTGATGGCAAAATACGATGTGATGCCCCCCAAGAGTTTGATACAGCAAGATTACGAGCCGCACAAACACAGCCCTGTGAGTCTGGAAGGTTTTCTCAACGCGAAGTTGCTCGTAGCGATTCTGGAGAGACTGGGGCCGGATCTGCGCCCTCGTAACATCAAGGCGACCGTAGAGGCAATAAAGGGTTTCGATCTTGGCATAAACGTGCCCGTCAACTTCGACGCGGACAGGCATCAAGGATTGGACGCGGTCTTTCTCACCACCGTAGATCAGGGTCGCTTCGTGCCGATCCCGCATCCGAAGCCTCTGGAGAAGTGACGATGTCAAAATTATTTAAGAAAACTTTGATCATGATGACCCTCTTGTTCGGGGTGGTTGCAACAATCATATCCGCAGTCGCTGGCTGGATACTCTATGACAGAATCATAGACGAGTACAAGAGTAAAGCGATCGCCATAGCCAATAACATCGCCCACTCCAGCATGGAAATAATCCTCAACAGGGATGCGTCCACAATTCAGTCCATCGTCGATCAACTAAGGGAGACTAAGGGGCTTTCCTATGTCCTGGTGGTCAACAAAGACGGCGAATTTCTCTCCCACACGTTTGCGCCCAGCGTGCCGTACGAATTGCGCAAGGTGGTTGAGCAGCCCAGGGAAAACACGGACGAGGTTATCGTCACTAATGTTCGCCTCAAAGGCGAAGGAAACTATCTCGACATTTCATCGCCCATACTCTCGGGGGTGGCCGGGCATGTTCACGTGGGCATGGATCTGGACGGCGTGATGTCTTACATGTGGTGGACGATCGTAAAGCTTCACGCGGTCACGTTCATGATCTTCCTGCTAAGCGTAGGCATCGCTTATGTGCTCACGAACAAGATGTCCCGCCCCCTCATAGAGCTCACCCATTACGCGAACAAGGTTGCCAACAGAGAATTTAGCGCGGTGGTGGACATACGGTCACGGGATGAGGTTGGCGTCCTGGCGAGGACCATGACCAACATGGCGTCCGAAATTGAGAGCCGTATGGAAACGCTGGAGCGAGAGGTTTCTGAAGCTACCCAGGAACTCCAGGAAACGTTGACCTATGTTTCCGCAATCAGCGATAACCTTGCGGATGGTTTGTTGGTAATCGATTCATATGGCATTACGCGCAGATCCAATACGGCTTTAGTGAAGATCCTGGAGCTGGATTACGATCCGGTTGGACACAATGTCCGTGTCCTGCTCGGCCAGCAACCAGCCGATTTCCTCCAGTTGAAAGGGCTTGAGCTCTCCAATTCCTACGAAACGGCTCAAGCTGAACAACCTCAGCGCAACTCTTCTTACATGCGCGGCGTCGAAGAGGAACGTGACGGAAACACGGCCGAGTTCATAGCTTCCAGAAGCGACGGGAGTCGCTTCCCCATAGAATTGTCCGCGTCCGTCGTCAACATGAAAGGGATCTGGTACACAATCGGGATCGTCCGGGATATAACCGTTCGCAAGCGCGCGGAAGAAACGCTCAGGCTGAGCGAAGAGAAGTATAGAGGCATATTTGAGCATGCCGTCGACGGCATTTTTCAAACCGATGCGCGCGGCCACCTGGTGCATGCCAATCCGGCCTCAGCCCACATTCTTGGTTTTGACTCGCCGGAGGAACTTCTTCGAGCCGGGAAGGAGATGGGTGACGGCATCTACCTGCACTCAGGTCAGCGCGAGGAATTCATTCGTCTCATCCGTAAAGGCCAGGTGCTTCATGGCTTTGAAGTGGAATTACGACGTAAGGACGGCAGACCCATATGGGCTTCTCTCCACGCGCGTCCCATCCTGAACGAACATGGGGACCTGGTCTCAACCGAGGGCATTGTTCAGGACGTGACAGAGAGGAAACGGGCCCAGGAAGCCCTGCTCGAGAGTGAGCGCCGTTATCGTGAGCTGTTTGATATCTCACCCGACCCAATGATTGTGCACCGCGGCGGCATCCTTTTCGGTAACGCGGCAGCGGCAAGATTTTTTCGGGTTGAGAATACCGACAAACTGATGGGCCTGCCTCTTCTGGACTTCATCCATCCTGAATTTCGTGAAGTTGTTTCAAAGAGAATCCAGGAAGCGGAGCGCAGCGGAGTCGTATCGGATTTTACGGAAGTGCAGTTATTACGCGCGGACGGCTCGGTAGGCTACCTGGAATCCGTCGCGCTCCCGACAACATTCAAGGGCGAGCGAGCCGTGCTCTCTCTGGGCCGCGACATCACCGAACGGAGGGAGGCCGAAGAGGCTTTGCGAACAAGTGAAGAACGCTTCCGCACGATCTTCGAGGTTGCGCGAGACTGTATCTTCCTCAAAGATCTCGATTTGCGATACACCCACGTAAACCCTGCGGTAGAAACGTTGTTCGGACTGCCCGCGCCCGAGATTATCGGAAAACGGTCGGAGGATTTTTTCGGCCCGGAAGCGGCAAGCCACATACTCGAAGGAGACCTGAGAGTTTTGGCAGGCGAAACCGTCGAAGATGAACACACCAGGCCGGTGCGTGGCATGAACCTGACTTTTCACGATATTCGGACTCCGCTGAGAGACAGCGCGGGAGCGGTAGTCGGCGTGTGCAAGTTCTCTCGAAACATTACCGGTCGCAAGGGCGTCCAGCCGGTGCGGACATTTACACAGCGGGAATATTTGTCCCCGAGCATGATAGCGACCCTGGAGCGGGGACGGCAGGCGGCGGAAACGGACGGCATCGTTCTGCTCCTCGGTGAAAGCGGAACCGGTAAAGACTATATGGCAAGGTGGATTCACAGCAAATCCAAGCGTGCGGACGGCCCGTTTTTCTCCGTAAACTGCGCGGCCATTCCTCGGGAGCTGGCCGAATCTGAGTTGTTCGGCCACGAACGAGGGGCGTTCACCGGCGCCATCGCCAAGAAACGAGGTCTCTTGGAGCTGGCCGAGGGAGGCACTCTGTTGCTCAACGAGGTCGGCGAGCTTCCTCTCAACCTTCAGTCCAAGCTTCTCACCTTCTTGGACACGCGCTCCTTTACCAGGGTGGGGGGTGAAAAGGATATCCGAGTACATGCGCGCCTCATTGCCGCAACACATAGGGACCTGCGCGCCGAAGTGGAGCAGGGCCGATTTCTCGAGGCGCTCTATTACAGACTCAATGTTTACACTGTGCGAGTTCCTGCGCTCCGAGAGCGGCTCGAAGACCTCCCCGTCATTGTGGAGGAGATCCTCCTCGACCTTGCAACCGATATGCGCCTGACTCAGGTGCCCGCTATAGGGTCGCAAGACATGGAGAAGCTTGCTTCGTACGGTTGGCCGGGAAATGTCCGAGAATTGCGCAACGTTCTCGAGCGAGCGGTGATGCTCTCGAGAGGAGCCAAACTGGAAATAGAAATCCCGTCGCTAGCCACCGGGCCGCGCGAGTGGTCACACGAAGTCTTATTTCCCGAGGCGAACAACATGCCGGATATCATTGACCAAGTGACGCGCAGTCTGTGTGTCGAGGCCCTACGCCGGTCCGCGGGCAACAGGACGGTAGCGGCTGAACTGCTTGGAATATCACGCCAATCCCTGTACCGTTACATCAAGGAACAGGATACGTTGCCCGAAGTTGGAACACTGGCTTAGCTTAGGACGAACCCCAATCCCGCTAGCGTCCAGTATTGGGCGACCAATTGTGAGACACCCCGACGCTAGTCAACCTGTTGAAATCACTACTACTGCTCCGGTCCCGAGTCCGGAATCGGGCATTTTCATCTCGTGTCTCTGTACCGGGCGTTTGTCTCCGGTCCGATTTCCTCTACATAACCCGCCAACATCACTTCATATTCTCTCCCCCGGGCAGTTTCATCCGCCTCTTGGCATCTGAATTGCAATAATTTCTGAACACGGCTTGGTTCGTATCTGGACACTTTGAGGCCCAGGATCGGTTCCCCTTAGCAATCTTCAAGGATAGCACCCCAAAGACTCCGCCAGGAGTCATCGGTCTTGAGACCTCGAGTGTTCCAGATACGAGCACTGCCCTTTGAGCGGTGTGATCGACACCGCGGGATTCGGGCTAGTGAGTGTCCTTCGGAACGCTGAGGATAAAGCGCCGAGGCGTATGAAAGCGACTTATTTCGGCAAAGGAGGCGTAGTGATGAGATCAAGTGGAGGATCCGTTCACAGGCTAGCGTCCCGAATAGGCGCGGCGGCTATTGTCGCCTGGGCGCTGACGATCGGCCCCTTGGGGGCTTTATGCCTTGCGAGTCTCTATTACGCGATGCTCGTAAAAAGCGTGCCTTTGGGCATCATTTGCGCCGGCGTTCTTTTCTCCCCCGTAGCGCTGACCATAGCGTGGGCCCCTCTGGCTTTCATCGCCTTTCGCAGGAGAGGGGAGGAGGCGACAGGGCAGGTCGGGCGGAGGATCGTAGCTCAGACGCCGGCATAGCCTTTCCGGTAGCCGGGTTTCAATACCGCGATGGCTTGTGAACGATAGGCGCGAGGAGGTGATTTGTGGGGCGCTTTGGGAGATTTATACTTTCAGCGATATGTTTTGTGGCTTTGTGTGGGACGCCCGTCACGGCCCACAGTCCGGTTGTGGACAGCATTGCCTTGGGAAACATGCAGTTGCCCCTCAACGGCAATCAGCAGCACCGAGCCTACCTTGGCGTGGTGTCGGAGGCTCGTGTCATTGTGTCTCAGATTCGAGCGGACCATCTGATCATTGCGATCTTCAACTCTTTTTGCACCATATGTCAGACTGACGCTCCGATCTTGAATTCCATCTACGAGATGGTAGCAGAGGATCCTCTGCTTAAGGGCAAGGTCAAAATGATCGGCATCGGCGCCGGAAATACCGAGCTTGAAGTGGAGCAGTTCCAACAGACCCATAGAGTTCCATATCCACTGTTTGCCGATCCCGATTTCAAGCTTGATAAGGCTATAACCGAAAATTTGCGCGCCCCCATGTTCGTGGCCGTTAAGAATACCGACGGCGCGCCCCTGGAAGTGGTGCGGACGCATACCGGTCCACTCAAGAGTGTCGGCGATCTTCTCAAAGAAGCTTTGGCGCAGGCTTTTCCGGACAGGTCGCTTCCACTCGGAACCAGGACTTATGTCGCGAATTGGACTGAGGAGCTTCGGTCTCAGTAAAGCAGTGGTGAGGGTCCACCTACACCTCGATTCTGCGCCTTTTGGGACGATTCTTACTTAGCGGCGGTCAACCGGCCCCATGCAACTGGGGGTTTGAGATAGGCTGAGGAAAAATGGTGAATGGTTACATTAGGGCTGCGCACCGTGACTCAGCGCGTCGCGCGCGCCTGACCTGAATACGGCAACTGCTCATGCGGCTTCCTGAGGGACGCCAAAACAGCCTTCTTGAACCTCCGTTTGCGAGGCCCATCTGGGCGCCGACGTTCTTTGAGGCGCGCTGGCTTGCTTAACTTGGATTCTTAGCGGCCTTACTCCTAGAACGGTCTGGATTCGTGGTGAATTTTCAAGACTACCGTGTCGGCGCCGCGGCCAGCAGCGTGTCAACAACCTCGTTCATGCCGGCTGAGCGAGCCCACATCAAAGGCGTACGACCGAAGTGATCCACGGTATTTGTCTCCGCCCCATGTGCAAGCAACAGTTTTGCCGTAGCCGGGTGGCGTCTTCTCAAGGCCAAGGCAAGAGCAGTGAAACCGCCTGTGTCGACCGCGTCGATGTCCGCCCCGCGAGCGAGCAATAGATCTACCACCTCCGCGTGTCCTCTGAACGCCGCCTCCATGAGCGCGGTGCTGTTTCTTTCGCCCCTCGCGTCCACGAAAGCCCCTTTCTCGACGAGCAGTTGAACGGCGCCCAGATGATCCCGGAGCGCGGCCCAGATCAGGGGAGTTCTCCCGTTGCGGTCACTCGCATCAACTGCCGCTCCTGATGCCAGGAGCAGTTCCATAACTTCCGTATGTCCATTCATGGAAGCTCGAATCAACGCGGTGAAGCCGTATCTATCTCGAGCCTCCGTGTCGGGGCGAGCCCTCAGGAGAAGCCTAACCACAGCTTTCCTGCCCTCCATGGCCGCCCTCATGAGGACGGTGTCACCCTCTTCGTCCGCGGCGCCCACATGAGCGCCTGCCTGAAGAAGCGCTCTCACCACATGCTCGTGTCCCTCTCTCGCCGCCAACATGAGGGCGGTTCGTCCGTATCCGTCCCGCAGGTCCGGACTCAAGCCGCCGTGGATCAGCTTGAGAAGTCCATCAACCTCACCCGACTCCGCCAGTTCTAACAGCTTGAGAGCCACCACTGATCCTTAACGATTCCCGGAGTGAACAAGATCGTGTTCACCGGTGGGACCGACACCGGGCGATGGGCGCACTACCAGAGATGAGGGGGAGACGAATCTCCCCCCGGCCACTCAGCGAAAGCCTCGGAACATCCAAGCTTCCCACACCGTTACGAATGTTCGGTCTAGATTGTAGCTTGGATCTCGGGGGAGAACTTCTTTATCTGGTAACGCACGTTGCCCAGGTTCGCGTTGGCCTCTGCCACGCAGGCCAGTATGGCTTCTCTCCCAAGGAAGCTCATGAGGATGATGCCGTCCTTGTATTCCATCATCCCCTGGCTCATGGCGCCGACCTTGAGTTCTCGACCCATTACCTCGGCGGTGCCCACGCCGGTTGATATTACGGCGCCGATGGCTTCCACATCCATTGCGGCGCCGTTGGTCAAGCCGTCGATGACGAAGCCGTCACGACCCACCACGACCGCAGTGTTGACCCCGTCTACCTTGAGCAACTCGCTCAGCTTCTGCTTTACGCTCGGCATATTGTGCCTCCTTGACGTTCATTAGGCGGCGCGATGCGGCGCCTATTTATCCGTAAGTTCAACGATCAGTCGGGTGTCACCAGGCTTGCCGACCGGCTCCAAAAACTTCAGTCGAGCCCGTTTCCCCAGGTTTTTCTCCGCAATTGCAATGGTCAAGGCGGCGAACGGGCACCCGAAAGGCGGTATCCCCTCCTCTTTCAGCTTCATGGTGAGCGGATAGAAGGAGCACTGGGTGATGTCCGCAGTCAGGTCGCTTCCATTGAGCGTGAAGGCCATGTTCTCGCACATGCCGGCTTGCACCATGGTTTCTCCGAGCTTCGCGGACAGCTTGTTCACGTCGTCCACACAGGAGAAATCCACTCCCAGCTTGCCCAGCATGTCGAGGATATCCGGCGCGGCTCTGCGCATTACCGCCGCCGAGTTTTCCCCTACAACGCCGTGGAGCGCTTTGTAGATCCCGTAGAGGACCCCCTGCACCGCTCTTGTGTCGATTCTGTCTGTTGCCATTTGTCACTCCTTTTGCTGTTACGGTCTTGTTGCGCTGCGAGAGTCGCCATCATGTCCTGCCGGGATGCCCGCCCGCCGCATCGGCGCAGCGACAGAATCCCCAGGAAGTTTGCTGACTGAAATTTGAATCTCGCCAGCGACAGCGTCTCTGCTGTTCATTCGCCCGACCTAGCTTGATGAAATCACGATCGTCAACCGACACCTGCGACTCGCGTTCCGAGGCGGTCCCGGGCCTGAATGGGTGATCAGGTACTTATGCATCGTATTGCCTCCTCTCGTCTGCCTTGCCTGAGTAGGTTCAGCGCCTGTTCCAGTTTCTCAACGGCCTCTTCGGTTCCTTCCTCCTTTCGGAGTTGGCGTATTCTTTCTCCCAAGGCGATCTGTAGAGCGAGCGCCTGCTCATCTTCGCTCTCCGCTTCATCGAGCATCTCCTTGAAACGACTTACTACCGTCTGCGGAAGTTTCGGCTCTTGATGATACCCGGACGTCGGCGCCCCGGGATCTGGGACGGGAATGCCGCCTGCACGGCCCGGCGCGTCCTGGGGCGCCAGGAATTCCCTGGCCGCGTCGAGGGTCAAGGGCCCCGCGTTCGCCTCATTGAGTATGAGCAACTGTGTCACCGCAGCTTTGAGGCGGCGCACATTTTCGCTGACGTTCTCGGCCAGATAATCAATGACTTCTTCGGGCATGGGACGCTCATCGAGGAATGACTCGACAAAAGCGCGCCGCTCGATCCGGTCTCCCATATGCAGACTTACGATGACTCCGGCACCGAGCCGTGACAGAAGCCGTGACTCCACACCTGCCAGGCGTGTGGGGGGAACATCGGAGGTGATCACCACCCACCGCCGCGTGCGCATCATGTAGTTGAGAACTGCGAAGAGATCTCGCTGCACATCCTCGCGGCTTTCGCAGAGTTGAATATCGTCCAAGAGAAGGATTTCCGCGGAATAAAGCCAGTCCCTTAGCTCCGCCCTTTTGCACAGTCTATTGGCCCTTTCCACTTCCGTCTCAAAGTCGGAAACATTGAGCAACAAGACTCTCTTGTCCTCCGCCGCATTTGCGATGGCGGAAAGCAAATGGGTTTTCCCCAGCCCGATGTCTCCGTAAATGTAGAGGGGGTTGTAGGGTGATCGGGACGAAGATTTCGTAACCACGGTATGGGCCAGTTCAAGTGCAAAAGAATTGCCTTTGCACACGACGAAGTTATCAAACGTAAGGTCCGGATCGGGCGGGTCGTTGAGAAACGCGGACTGGGATTCGAAGAATCCGAGCCCTCTGGTTCGGCGGTAAAGCTCCACGCGCTCTGCCGTACGCTCGTCGAGAACTCCTCTGAGCACACTGACCCGCAGAAAGTCCGGGAGTCCGCGGCCACCCTTTGTTTTGGGTTCGTCTGCCATTGCCGGCCACATCATTCGATTCCCAGGGCTAATCTGCCTACGCCCACGGAAACAGTTCCCAGTGACGCTTCCTTGGCGGCAACCACGATCAAAGATCCGCCGTCCGGCAGCATCACGAGCGCCACAACACCCAGTTCGTCCTGCAGGAGGATGCGACTCAAGCCGCCGCGCGGATAGGCCTGCACGAACGCATGAAGCGCTTCTCTGAGCCGATCGATCTTGTCCGGAGATCCATCGGGCCCGTCCGCGGAAGCTTTGACCGTTCCTTCAGGAGAAAGAACTCCCGCGTGCATCGCAAAATCGTTTGCGGCAACGAATTCCTCAAGCTTGGCGCGAAGGCTTTCGTCCTGCATGCTTTCACCTGCCGTTTTTCCGGATTTCCTCTTTTCTTCTTCCATTTTCAGTTCGTCGTGAAGCTTGAGCGCTTGCATGACCGCGCGATGGAGGTCGATTTCAATCGTGCGTTCTTGAGATTGAAGATCGGGCATGAACTCGAAGGAGCCCTCGCCCCAGTCCACGATTCGCACAAGGGCGTCCATGCCGTGAATATCATTCAGACTTGCGTGCACCAGGGCGCCGTTCTCGTAGAACAGCCTTGCGTCCCCGTCCGGTCCCGTAATCATCAGATGTCCGGTCTTGCGGCCCGCGTGGGGAAACTGGATAAGATCCACAATCCCAAGATCCGCCAACGTTCCTTTGAGCGCCATTCTTCGGTCTCCACCTTGGGTTTGTTCACATCTGGAACCGTTCGATGACCTCGCGGCTGGCGACACGGATCGTTTCCATCACACCCGTCCCCGCGATGGCCACGGCCTCCAACACCGGAATGCCGTTCAAACCGAGCTGACCTTCCAGAGTCCCCAGAGGCAGGATGTCGGCCAGATCACGCTTGTTGTACTGAAGGACGAGCGGAAACTCTTTCCAGTTGACCCCGTAATCGCCAAGGTTCTCTTGCAACATGCGAAAGCTGTTGACATTCTCGTTGAGTCTGTCCTGTTGGGAATCCGCGACAAAGACAATGCCGTCCGCGCCGTCAAGGATGAGCCGGCGACTCGCCTCGTAGTAGACCTGGCCCGGCACGGTGTACATGTGCAGCCGGATGTTGTAGCCGCCGATCCGACCCAGATCGAGCGGAAAGAAATCAAAGAACAAAGTCCTCTCCTCTTCCGTGTCCAAAGTAATGATATCGCCCCTTCGTCCGGCTTCCAGAGCCTTATGGATATAGACCAGGTTGGTTGTCTTGCCGCTCAAGCCCGGCCCGTAGTAGACCATTTTGAAAGCCAGCTCTTTGGATTCATAATTGATGTGCGGCATCGTCCCGTCCTTCACTTGGCCTGAAAAATGCGGTCGATCAAATTCAAGGCATATTCTTTGAATTGAGGTGTGCTGATTTGTTCGGCTTCCGATGGCTTGAGTGTGGGCATCAGTATGCTGTTCAGCTCTTCTCCGGCCCGTCGGGCCTCGTAACGAACCAAACCGATGCGCTGATGATCCTCGAAGATGAGAACCATCATCTTTGAATCGTGTATGAGACTGATGTGAATATGGCGACTCTCGCCCTGCTGAAGCAGTATGGAAAAATGTTTCTCACCCACGATGCGGGCCACTTCACGCGTTGCGGAAAACATGCCCGCCACAAGCGCGGCCATGGCGGTGGTGTTCAGGTATGACGTGTCTCCCGCTTCGGTGATAACCATTCCTTCCTTACTCACCAACAATGCGGTTAATGCTCCCGATCTTTCGATCAACGAGGAAAGAATATGAGTTACGGGGCCGGGGTTTTGGGCCGCATCTTCATTCATTCCACAGATCCTCCAATACCAAGTAATTTAATCGGGTTATCCATCACCCGTCGTCCTTCACGTTGAGACGATCTTCAATCGTTCCTGACGGTCCGCATCTCCTCTCGTCCCGTTTTCTGGCAGCTTCTATCAGCAGAAAATCGCCCGGTCTGTATACCGAAACCTTCTGCGGTTCCCTCCACGGTGTGTTCAGGAAGCTGCCCCCTTCGAAGCTTAGGCACCGGTAGACTGCTTCTTCACCTTCGAGTTCGCCGCACATCGCATGGATGATGGCGCCGTTGTCAACGAACAGCTCGCCGTGAGTTCCCTGTCCGGAATGCACTTCCACAACGAGTTTCTTGCCGGTGAGCATGATGAGTTGCACGTAATCAAGAATGTCGATTTGGTCGATTCGACCTGAGAAGGCTTTCTCTTCCGAGGTGGAAGTCAACACATCGGCAAGGAACTCCGGGTCCACCGGTTTTTCCAAGTAGAGCATCGCTCCCTTGCTTATGCTCATCGCTCGGATCGACGGTCCCCCAAAGGCGGTCATTACCGCAACCTTTGCGCTCGGCCGGTGCTCGCGCATCCAATCCACAAGAGCCAGGCCATTCATGCGGGGCATTTTGATGTCGGTAACGACGAAATCGAATGCTCCGGCTTCCAATAATGAAATCGCTTCGGCCCCATCCCCGCAGGTGTGCACGGCAAACCCCACGCGAGTGAGGTAACGCCCGACTCCCCAGGTCACCTCCGGGTCGTCATCAACCAGCAGCACCGTTCCCTTGCAGTCGCTCATTCCGACCTCAGACGGCGATGTTCCGACTCGCGTAGCATTCGAGAGATTTCCCCTGTGATTTCAATCAGTCTTGGCGCCTGCTCATTCGCAATGCGTAGGACGGCTTGCGGGTCGTCCGCCTGGACCGTCAGCTCCACTTGCAAGACCCTAAGACCGGCCAAGAGAGCGGCGAGTCGGTTTCGTAGATGATGGGGGTCATATCTGAAAGGCGTTTCGCTGTGCGGCGGTGAAGAGGCGCTTGGACCTTCATCCGTTTTGTCGTTTCGCCGCAAGCCGAGTTTGCTTTTCACCAGGTCAACCAGATCTTGCGGTTCGTAGGGTTTGGGAAGGAAGGCAAAATCCGTTGAGCGCTTGTTCTTGTTGGGGGCTGCGCCGCTCGTTACGATGGCCCGCACACCGGGAATCATTGCCGACAATTCTTCCAGGAGTTCTAAACCGTCACCGTCAGCCAACCTTACGTCCGTGATTATCAATTCCGGACCGGTTTCCAGCGCGATTTCACGAGCCATCCAACAGGAGTCGGCTCTCAATACCTGTATCCCTGGGATCATCATTTCCAGGTTCGAGCACATGATATAAGCCAGCGACGCGTGGTCCTCCACGAACAAGATCCTTGTGATCTCTTTTTCGGTGCGCTCCATCCTCTTGCTCCAGCGATTCTCCGATCTGCTCGACGGAATGGCCTATCCCGAGCAGCACGGCCCCGACCATCATTTGTCCTGTCGCATTATCGCTCCGGTAATCCCGCGAATGGGTCGTGGCTCGTGCGAACCCAATCCTTGAGTCCATCGACGGCGAGCGTTAGCTCGCCCACTTTTCTCGCCAACTCTGAAAGGTCCCTATTGCCGGTCCTGATTTCGTCAAGTTGGGCGGAAAGCTGTTCAAGGAGTCGGTCTTGATTGCGCGCTCTCTGCATAAGTAACTCGATTTTGTCATGCATAATGCCGACTTCCTGTTGCACCGGTAATAACCTCATTCTTGCGCTCTCAACAGACGATGTTCCTCTGAACTGAAGTTCTATGGTGACTCGTCCCGCCTTTCTCTCGGTTGGTAAGCCGCGGTTTTGGGCGCCGGCTTAACGCACGCATTGCGGGATACGGGCTATAGCGCTTCAAATAAGGAATCGGCCTCTTTGATTACAGCTCGTTATCACCCGCCCCCTTCCCCCTCCCGTCAAGGGAGGGGGGCCGGAAACCCTCTCCCCTGGCGGGAGAGGGCAGGGTGAGAGGGAGCCCGCTAAATCACCAACCTGCTTACTGAAACGCCTATGGGGATACGGGCGGTGTTGAGCCATACTGTTGCATCCTTGGAGCACGTTCTGTGCCAAGAGCGGACGCATGAAAGGGGAAACGAGATTGTATAATAATAGCAGCTAATTAGGCGCGTCATGCGAGGGGAAGGGAAGAGGCTTATCCGTGGCAGGATTGGCGCTGAGATGCGTGATTATCACGCCCTAATGTCGTGACCCTGTAATTACCGGCAGTTACGATTGCCGCAATGCGTGGAAATCACTCGCGCGGACGAGGAAGGTGCGTGCCCCTCACTCGTTAATGGCGAGAAACTTCATCTGATGGGCAAGAGCGTGGCGAGAAATGCCAAGGAGCTTGGCCGCTCCTTGTTTGCTGTTCCGCGAACGACGCAGGGCCTCGGCAATCAGAGAGCCTTTGGCCTCTGAAATTACCTCGTGAATCGTTTGGCCGCTGGGGAAACCTACAGTGAATGACCATTCCGGGCCCTCCCGAGGGCCGCTTCCTATTGTCAAACAGGAGGGCGTTATTCGCTGCCCGCTGCAGAGAATCAAGGCTCGTTCCAGCACATTCCGAAGCTCCCTCACGTTCCCCGGCCAATGGTAGTTGCAGAGTAAATCCATGGCCTCTCCGTCGATTTGCGGGGCTTCGGGGAACCCCATTTCATCCACCAATTGCTGTACGATATCGCGAACCAGAAGAGGTATATCCAAAACCCTTTCCCGCAGTGGCGGGACGGTGACCGAAAACACGTTGAGTCGATAGTAAAGATCGGCCCTGAATCTGCCCCCGGCTACCTCTCGCTCTAAATTTCTGTTTGTGGCGGCGATGATACGCGCCTTGCAGAGGACTTGGATCTGCCCTCCGACGCGGGTGAATTCCTTGGTGTCAAGGAACGTCAGCAGTTTTGCTTGCAAGGGCGGCGGTAGGTCTCCCACCTCGTTCAACAGCAACGTGCCTTGATCGGCAAGTTCCAGCAGGCCTCGCTTCCGCCCTCTCGCTCCGGTAAAGGCGCCGGGCTCGTGTCCGAACAGTTCCGATTCGGCAAGTTCGGAAGAAACGGCCGCACAGTTGATGGAAAAGAAGGGTCCGCCGGCCCGGGGCGAGCATTCGTGAATAAACTTGGCCACGTAATCCTTTCCGGCCCCGCTTTCGCCCAGGAGCAGGACGATGGTGTTCCGGTCCGCGGCCTGTTTCGCCTGAGCAAGAACTCCGCGCATTGACTTGGAGGGATATGGTGACGGAGGACCGGAAGCTGCCGTAGCATTCGCTAAAGGCCGAGGTAACGGCCTGGCTTCTTTTCGCAGTCGGATTATTTCCTCGTCCTTGATTCGGTCCCGGATCGCCCGACTTATTGCCAAGGTGAGTTCCTCGGCTTCGAACGGCTTTGTCAGGTAATCGGTCGCTCCGTTGCGCATGGCCGCCACGGCGGTCTTTATGGCCGTGTTCGCCGTGACGATAAGAAAGCAGGCATCCTGATGGATCTGACGCAATTCGCCCATGAGGGTGATGCCGTCTACATCGGGAAGCCCCAGGTCCAGGAGGATCACGTCGGGATAGGCGCTTGAGACAAGCCTACGCGCTTCGGCGCCGTGGTGAGCGCTTAACGCATGATATCCCTCGCGTTTCAGCAAGAACTCAAGACTCTTCGCTAGTTGGACATCGTCATCAACGATAAGAATTCTCTCAAACATTGCCCTGCGTTCCGGTCAGACACCTGGCGGCTTGTCAGGCGCCAGGAAAACCGATTGCCGGAATACGAAACAGTTGAGGCATCTATCCGGCCAGACGCCCGTCTCCGCCCTGTGAGTAAGACCCCTCAAAACCCAACAGAAGGTGTCAGACCCGGACATCTTGACTTCGCAACGCAAACATCCATTCTCGGATTGAGGCCCACAATCTTTTGTCGCGCATCTGCTCTCCCAGCATCGGGGTCGATCGCCTGCGGGCAACAGCATTTCAAAGGTAGTCCCCTTGTCCCGCGATGAACCCACCCGTATCCATCCCCCGTGTATTTCGGCGATTTCCTGGGACACCGCAAGCCCGAGGCCGCTGCCGGAAGACTTGGTCGTCACGAAGGGTCTAAACAAGCCGGACTTGCTAATGGAGTCGGAGAGGCCCCGGCCTGTATCTTCTACAGAGATCCCAACCACTGTTTCGGAGAAATCACCGGCCAGTAAATGCTTTTCGGGCTGCGGCACGATCCGCCAGCCCAATCGAATGGAATCGCCCCTCCCACAGGCGTCAAGAGCATTCTGGACAAGATTGTCGAGGACTCGGCGGAGGGATTGGTCGTCTCCCGTTACGAAAACACCCTCCGGACCCTCCGCGAGAGATATATGAACTCCGGCGCTTTGCGCCATCAGCTTATGAAATTCAAGGCGCCCCGCCAAGAGAGCGCGCACATCAACCCGAGCTACGGTCATACTCGACGTGCGAGTCCCCTCCAAGAGATGTTTCACGGTCGCATTCAGCGACCGCACCTCATCGAGGACCAACTCGACAATGTAACGGTCCTCAGAGATCAGATTCTTCGAACTTCTCAGCGCATGAAGCCCGGAAAGAACGCTTGTCAGAGGATTCTTGATATCGTGAGCCAATCTCGCCGCGGTTTCGCCCACGAGAGCCAATTGCTCCGCCCTTCGCCGCCGCTCCTCACTCTCTGCGAGGGCCGACAAGTCCCTGAACAGCAGCATATAAGACCCCTCGGCTTCAAGACTCGCGCAGTTGTAACCGATGGTCTTTCGTTTTCCGTTCCGCAAGGTTATCGTGGTGGAGGCTTTGGTTTCGTGGTGATTGAGACCCTCCCAGTGGCCCACGTCTTGAAGGACTTCCAAGAGCGTTCGGCCGATACTGGTGTCATCAAGTCCAAGACAATGCCGCGCATACAGATTCGCCATCAGGATCTCACCATGGGGGCCTATGATCAGCAGTCCACTGCCCATGGTGTCGAACGTAAGCCGCAGGAGCTGCTCCGACCTTTGAAGCTCTTCCTCGGCTTCTCGACGCTCCGTGACATCCGAGGCAACCATCAAGACTGCGGGTTTACCTTCCCACGCCACGCGCACCGTTGCGCCTTCGAGCCACCTCGTCTCTCCTGAAGCATGTATGATCCGAAAGCTCGTGTCCCCACCTTCGAGCTGCCCTTGCAATCGAAGTAGGTATCGTTTTATGACGAAGTCGCGGTCTTCGGGATGCACGAATTCCATGAAAGGTCGTGACATGAGTTCATCAAGAGAATACCCCATAATATGAGCGCCATAAGGATTCACGAACCGGAGGAACCCGCCTTCGGCGACACAAATGCCTTCACGAAGGTTATCAATTAATAATTGATATCTTGCGAAGGAGGCGCGAAGCCGGCCGCTCAGCGCTTTGACCTTTTCCATAAGGCCTTTGTAATCAAGACCGGCTTCCTCGGGCGCGGTCACGCGACTCTCCGAGTCATCTCCGAAATCGGCCCGCAAGGCTCTGAGATCTTCTTCAAGGAGTTTCCGCTCGGTAATATCCTGGTTGGTTCCCACCATCCTCAGCGGAGCGCCGTTCCGGTCGAATTCCACCACCCTGCCTCTGGCAAGGTTCCAACGCCACTCGTCGGACTTTGCGCGTATCCGGTGCTCGCACTCGTAACCGGGGGTCTCTCCTCTGACGTGCGCGTTGAACGCTTTTCTAATCGGACGAAGATCGTCCGGATGGACAAGGCTACCCCACCCGGACACCGTCCAAATGTAGTCATCCGGCGCATAGCCGAACATCCCACCCGATGTCACATCATAGAACGCCTCCCATGTTTGAAGATTGAGGTCCCACACCCCAATTTGAGAGCTCTCCAAGGCAAGTTTCAGCCGTCGTTCAGCGCGGCCTGATAACGAATCGCGGCATCCATTGCGACTCGCAGCTCCGGTTCGCCGATGGGCTTAACCAAACACCCCGCCGCGTCGATCGATTCCAGGAAGTCAGGAACGGTGGCGTCAACCGCATCAGTGACCAATAAGAGAGGGATCTGATACCGGGATGTTATGCTTCGAACCGCGTCAATTCCGGGTCCGGTCTTCATCGTCGAGATATCGAGAAGAATGATATCCGGTTGTAGCTCCGTAATCTGTTCAACAAGACTTTCGTCCGCCTTTACGACCCCCACCACGCGGTGTCCGCACCGCGTGACCGTGTCTTCTAAGAGATGCTCCGCTTCCTCGCGATCTTTCACGGCAAGCACTCGAAGCTGCTTCACCGTTCACCCCCCAATGGGGCCATTCTGGATTGGGAGTGGCTGCGAAAATCAGATCCTGATTTTAGCCTCCCTCGTATACGGATCGGTGACCGTTAATGATACTGTTCCGTGACTCCCTTTGGATCAAGAACTCCGAGCTGCGGTACTCGTAGCAAACGCCTTCCGCTAATAGCTTGTCCAGAATTCCCCGAAATTTGTTCAAAAGTAGGACACTTTAAAAATAGGGCTCGCTTTCAGAAAAGTCAACCAAATCGTGGCACTTTCCTCTTTGCCCTCGATGCGAATGCTTTAACTTATCAAAATTCTTCCCAAACCAGGCAAATGCGGGTTTTTTGTTAGTGAATCGGGTATGAATTTTAGCTCACGCTCCGCGTCTTACCGGAGAACTCGAACCAATCTCGGTCACGATCAGGAAGTATTCAATTCGAGATAGCTCACTTCGCCTCGAACGGAAAAACCACCTTCCAGTCCCGTTTCATGTCCACCACGAGCCACCCCTTTTGGCGCGCGTCATCCAGGGCCTTGTCGAGCCGTCCAACTGACGATTCCCGATCGTACGCCCACTCACGCTCCGCGTCCGTGTGATGCACGATGCCCATCAAGCGAAGCCCGGTTCCCGCCGCGGTCCATTGCAGCATCTCATGATCTCCGTCCGAATTGCCGAAAGCAAGAATCGGTCGTCGGCCGATGTTTTGTTGAATGCCGATGGGTTTGCCCTCTTTATCGTCTATGAAATCCACATCGGGAAGCCGCAGAAGCGCCGGCTTTCCATCGCGTAGTTCCCACTTGAGCTTGAGGCGTGAACCGATCGTCTGTTCGGGCGGCACGCCGTAGATCTTCTCCGCCCACGCGCGCAGGAACTCCACGCCGCTACCGGACACGATATAAGTCTTGAAGCCTTGAGCGCGCAGGTAGGAGAGCAGCTCAAGCATCGGCTGATAGACCAGCTCGGTGTAGGGCCTCTTAAAGCGAGGATGTCTGGCAGAGCCGATCCATTCCTTGACGATCCTGTCGAACTCCTGGCTGGTCATGCCCGCGTGCGTCATCATGATAATCTTCGCGAGACCCGGCTTGCCACCCGCAAGGACGCCCTTCATATCACCGGCGAGAACGGACTTAAACGGCTCCTGGTCCTTCCACTCGGGGTGAGTCGCCGCGAGCGCCTTCACTCTGTCTATTGCAAAGAGGAGCTGGAAGTACGCCGGCTGCTCGCTCCAAAGCGTGCCGTCATTGTCAAGAACCGCTATGCGCTCCGCGGGAGCGACAAAATTCGGGCTGCCTTCCTTTGTCACCTGCTTGACGAACTCCACGATCGCTTTCTTCGATGGCCCTTCGTTCCACGACGGGAGCGCGTCAACTTGGCCGGTGGCCGATTCGACGAAGCCTCCGACCAAAGTGAGGCTCAAGAGCGCAAGAAGGACGATTCTCCTCATAGATCTCCTCCGAACAGCGGCGGAAAAAAAGCCGCGCCCTCCTATCGACATCGCCGGACACGCGCGAAAGAACGTCTCGGTTGAGGCCACAAACCGGCTCTTACTTGCTCAACCCTTTCTGCAGCATCTTCATCACATGGTCAATGCTAAAGCTCGCCGCGTTCCGGGGAGGTGGAAACTCTTTGAAAGAATTCAAGAACCTCGCTTATCTTGTCGAAAGCCTCTTGAGCTTTGTCTCCATGAGCCGTCTCGTTTGCGGGGACATTCCTTCTTGCGCCAGGGCCTGGCGGTACAGGCTTGTGGCCTCCCCAACTCTGCCCTGTTTTTCGTACGTATCCCCGAGCAGAAGATACGCGTCCGCGTAAGCCGGATGGCGCTGAGCCAAACGGCGCAGAACTTCTTCTCCCTCCCGTAGATCACCTTTCCGGTAGCAAAAGAAACCGAGCGTGTAAGCGTACTTGGGTTCACGAGGCCGAAGCTCCGCGGCCTTCCTCGCCCACGTGATGGCTTCTTCCAGACGGTCTTTGGAGAGAACCACGCTCAAATTGTATGCCGCTTCAGCCAGCATAGGGTCGAACCGCAAGGCTGAGCGCAGGCGCTTCTCCGTTGCAGAGATATCTCCTTGCTCGGCCTTGAGCAAACCCATGTTGAAATGAGCGGGCGCGCTTTTGGGATCGATTTGCAGAGCCTTATGTAATGAAGCTTCGGCTTTTTGCAGCTCGCCCATGCGCGCATACACGATGGAGGTGTTCACAAGTGGATGCGCACCGTTGGGATCGAATTTGGACGCGGTCTCAAAGGCTGCCAGGGCAAGCGGAAGCTGGTCCCGGCCCAGAAAGAAATTGCCCAGATTGTAATGGGAAGTCCACTGATCCGGCCTGGCCATAAGAGATCCGAGATACTCTTCCGTGGCGCTGTGCAAGCCGGCAAGATCCTGGTCCCTTAGGAGCGTCCTGGGAAAGCCCGCGAGGACCGCGGCCGCGCGAACACGGACGAGCCGGCTCTCGTCTGCGCAGGCGCGGAGAAGCCCCGTCGCGGTCTCTCGTGAAACGATCCCTGTGAGGGATTCAGCGGCCGCAGCCCGAACGAGGGGCGAAGGATCGTTGAGCGCATTGAGCGATACGGGCGACCTGCGGTCGTCTTCGCACCCCCGGAGAAGCCGTATGAGAGAAGCCGCGAACACCTCGTCGCGATCTTTGGCTTCCACGTAAGCGAGCATATCCGGCAGGCGGCTCCAATCGCGCTTGCGGGCCGCATCAATGAGACCTGAACGGTGAAGCGCCGCAGCCTGATAGTCCCGTTCCCGCCACTCACGGACCTGTTGATCCGCCCACTGGGGCGTTTTGTCCTGATGGCAGCCATTGCACGCGTTCGGCGATTGAAATGCGATGGTGAGCGCAGGCGTGGGAGGCGCCATGGAATGGTCGCTACGACGCATGCGAGCGAATTCAGTCATGGGCATGTGGCAGGAGATACACTTGTTCCCGGGGCTGTCCGCCTTGTGACGGGTATGTTCGGGCGCATTGCTCACCTTGTTCTGGTGGCACGGAAGACACGCTTCATTAGCCTTGTCCGCAGCGCTGAATCTATACCTGCCGCTAGATGTGTGACAATCCAAGCAATCGAGCTTGCCTGACTTCACGCAGGGACTCATGATCCACGAGGTGTACGTGTAGTTTTCTCCAAGATCGCGACCGTCCGGATAGTAGTCCGGGCTTTCGAGCGTCACTAGGTCGAAGTGGTCGAAGAACCGATCGCCCGGCTTGAATGTGTTCGTCAGGGCCGACCCTTTGGCATGGCATGTCGAGCAGGTCGCGTTGTTCTGGTCCTTGGTGAAATCCCGCCCTCCTCGAATGATCTTCAGGTCCTTTGGAACGGTTCCTTTTGGCGCAGCTTCGCATACGCGGATATGTTCCTCCGCAGGGCCGTGGCATGTTTCGCAATTGATGCCCGGCTCCCGCCATCTGGTGCGGTATGTGTCGCTCTTCAGATCGTAGTTGGTCGCGAGTTGGCTCACGTGACAGCCATAGCAAGCAGTGTTGAACGTATACGGCCATTCAGGCCAATTCACGGGTTGTTCGCTCTGCCCCGAAAAATGGCGTAGGCCGCTGGCCGCCATGTCAAACCATTCCTTTTTGCGAACGTCATAAGCCACCGGCAGTGTCTGTAGTCGGCCCCGATCCAATGTCGTGAGGAAATAATAGACGTTCTTGCCGCCTATTGCGTGTTCAATGGGGTATTTCTTCGCCTCCTCGGGACCTTGCTCAACAACGCAGCCCGCTCCTTCTCGGATATCGGCCGTATACCGGTATGCGCCGACCGTTATCTCTCCCGATTGCGGTGTCAACTCCTTCTTTGCGAATTCTGCCGTGTACGGCCGCATTGCGAGCCCGTGGTGAGATGTGGACCACAACTGATAGAACTTCTCATGGCATTTCCGACAGCTCACGGACCCGGTGTAGCCCTCGGAACCGGCGAAAGGAGCGGAAGTAGCGTTGCCTGCGGTGGCGAAGGAAGCAAACGGGAGTCTCCATGAAGCCACGAGAGCGAGCAGGCCGGTTCCAATGGCCATGATTTGAACATATTTCTTCATGAACGCTCCTGAGGATCCTCTATTCTTCAATTGCTCCGCCGATCTTCCTCAAATGCGCACGAAAGGTATAGGATGGATCGGCTATTCGGTTGGCCATGTATTCCGCGAATCGGAGCTGTTCCCGAAGTGTCCGGCCCTCACTGATCGCCGTGGCCTGGCGCCGCTCCGTCTCCCGGATGGAGCGAGCCGTCGAGAGGACTTCTTCGAGGCGCGCCTGAGGAACAAACAGGACGCCGTCGTCGTCAGCGAAGACAAAGTGTTCCCGCCCGACCCGGGAATTCCCAAAACACGCGCGCTCCAGGGCATGGGGTTCCCTTGGATCCAATCGAGTGGGGCCGACTGGATACACACCGTAGCTGAAGATGGGAAATCCAATGGCGGCGAGTTCCGCACTATCTCTGTGGCAGCCCCATACCACGATCCCGGCCAAACCCGACGCCTCCGCTTCCAGCGCAGTCAAATCTCCCACGCAGCCTTCATCGGTTCTGCCTTGGTTGTCGATGACGAGCACGTCCCCTTCTTCAGCGGAATGCATAGCTTCCAGGAAGATGTCCACGCTGCCGTAGTGTACGACTGGAAGCGCCCGGCCTGCGACGCTCGTTCCTGCCTTGAGGGGTCGAATCCCTTGTGGGGCTACGAGAAGAGGAACATCCAATCGCACGCACGCGTCCGCGAGCAGAGGCGTGGACAGCTCGGCAAATGCTTCTCCGGGGAATTTTATGGTCACAAATCCTCCTACGGTTGCGATCGCCGGAGATCGTGTCACCAAATCTCTATCGTCTCTTGCCAAATGGGCACGCGTTTAGACGCAAAAGACAACGCGAGTCGTTGCCGGACACTCCCACAGTGCTTTATAAAATTAGCAACTGCGCTTGTCCAGTTCAATATAATGGGAAAGAGCCCGCGGTTCTCCGAAACCCAAATCGGCCTGGACACCTTCCGCGTGACTCGGTTATGCTTGTCCGCAAAGCGAAGAAACTGCGCGATGATTAAGTTACCGAGCGTTCTTCCCGTGCAGCCGGTCATGTCCAAGAGCCCGCCTCATCTCACGCCTATGATGCGTCAGTATCGGGAGCAAAAACAGCGGCATCCCGACGCCATACTTCTTTTCCGGATGGGCGACTTCTACGAGATGTTCTTCGAGGACGCGAAGAAGGCCTCCCAGATCCTGGAGATCGCGCTCACCACCCGCGACAAGAACAAGGAAGAAAGCGTCCCTATGTGCGGGTTCCCGCATCATTCGGCTTCCGCGTATATTTCACGGTTGTTGGCTGCGGGGGAACGGGTGGCGGTCTGCGATCAAGTAGAAGATCCAAAACACGCTCAGGGAATAGTTCGGCGAGAAATAACGAGAGTGCTCACCCCGGGGCTCACCGAAGAGCCCGGCGCGCTGAAGGCGGATGAGAACCATTTTGTCGTAGCGGTCGTCCCCCGTGGGGAAACTCTGGGCATCGCTGCGTTTGATCTTTCCACGGGTGATCTGCTGGTTACGGAGACTTCCGATCGCGACCTGACACTGCAGGAGCTTCGTCGTTTGGAGCCGAAAGAGATCGTGATCCCCGAAAACCTCCCATCGGATCACTTCCTGCGCACTGCCCTGGATGAATCCTTTTATGTGCGCCTGTTGGACGAATGGATGGCTGAACCGCGCAATTGCGTGGAGACGCTTCGGGACCAGTATGGCGTCCAGAGCCTTGACGGATTCGGCCTGCCGGCGGACTCCGCGCCTGCGCTTGCCGCGGGAATGATGATCAATTACGTGCGACAGACCAGGCCGGACACGCCGTCTCATATCAAGCCGCCCCGAGTGTATCACCTCGGCAATTACATGGTCCTGGACCTAGGCGCACGCAGAAATCTTGAGATCTTCAGGAATATCAGAGACGGTTCGGCTAAAGGAACGTTGGCGCGTCTTCTGGACCGGACATGCACCCCGATGGGCGCTCGTTTGCTCCGTCACTGGATTTCATATCCACTTCTCGATGTGAAGGAGATCGAGCGTCGCAGTGAGACCGTGGGCAAGCTCGTAGACGAAACCCTCGTCAGACAGCCCGTTCGCGAGGCGCTCAAGGAAATCGGCGATCTGGAACGGATCGCAGGTAAGATTTCGCTCAGAAACGTCGGGCCACGCGACCTGGCGCACCTCAAGGAATCCGCGGAAAAGATCCCACAACTCAGCGCTCTCCTCAGCGAGGTCCATACGGATCTCCTCGATCAAATACGCGAGATGGATGATCTCTCATACGTAGCTCACGCGATTTCCGCGGTGCTCGTGGACTCGCCTCCGGTAAATATCCGGGACGGAGGGGTCATCCGGCCGGGATACGACGAAGAGCTGGACGAGCTGCGAGGGATCAGCGCACACGGCAAAGAGTGGATCGCGGGCATAGAAGCGCGGGAACGGGAACGCGCCGGGATACCCAATCTAAGAGTCGGATACAATAAGGTCTTCGGTTACTACATCGAAGTGACCAGAAGCCACCAGGCAAAGGTCCCGCCCGAGTATGTGCGCAAGCAAACCCTGGTGAACGCGGAACGATACGTCACGGAGGATCTCAAAGAATACGAGCTCAAGGTGCTCAATGCGCAGGATCGTATCCTGGAGCTTGAAGAGACTATCTTCAATCGACTCAGGACCCAGCTTCAGGAGGTGATACCTCGGATCCAGACCACGGCGCGCCTCATCGCCACACTTGACGCGCTCGTGTCTCTTGCGGAAACGGCAGCCACACGAGGCTATATTCGGCCCGAGGTTCATGAAGGCGATGAAATCCGAATCATTGAAGGACGCCACCCGGTCGTGGAGACCTTTGAGGGCCTTGAGACCTTCGTTCCCAACGACGCGCTGCTCAACAGATCATCGGACCAGATCCTCATAATCACAGGCCCCAACATGGCCGGCAAATCAACGTACATGCGTCAGGTGGCTCTCATTGTGCTCATGGCGCAGATGGGGAGCTTCGTTCCTGCCAAGGAAGCGTCCATAGGAATCGTGGATCGCATCTTCACCCGGATCGGAGCTGCGGATTATCTCACTTTCGGTCAATCAACGTTCATGGTGGAGATGAACGAAACCGCGGATATTCTCCATAACGCGTCCCCTCGGTCGCTGGTTCTGCTCGACGAGGTCGGCAGAGGCACAAGCACCTTTGACGGGCTCTCCATAGCCTGGGCCGTCACCGAATATTTGCACGACCGACAGGATGGAGGACCGAGAACTCTCTTCGCCACCCATTACCACGAGCTGGTAGACCTTGGGTTGGTCAAGGATCGGGTGCGAATTTACACCTTTTCAGTGAAGGAATGGAAAGACCGGATCGTCTTCCTTCGCAAAATCGTCCCCGGGGGCTCCAACAGATCCTACGGCATTCAAGTGGCCCGCCTTGCGGGCATACCGGATCCGGTCATACGCCGGGCCAAAGAGATCCTGGCCAATCTGGAAAAAGAGGAACTCGACCCAGGCGGTCACCCGAGACTCTCCAAAGGTTCCCAATCCCGAAAGAGTCCTGCGGATGGCGCGACTCAGACCGAACTCTTTGGTTACCCGGGCGATGATCTACTCAAGGAATTGGAAAAGATCGACCCCGATACCCTCACTCCATTGGAAGCGCTCACCAGGCTCGCGGACTGGAAAGGCAGATTCTGCTAAGCGCTTCGACGCCCCATATCCCACAACTAATTTATTAGACTTCATGCTTAGTTGGCCGGAATTTATATTGATTTTTTGGCAGAGCTATGGTATGCTCCTCACCGTGAGAGAATCTCTTCGTCACTGAAAGGCTCTCCCAGGCAAGGAGGACTCCCTATGGCGCTGCGAAGGCTCTTGCCGATCCTGCAGGTTCTCGCGATCTTGGCGATTGCGGTTATGCCCGCTCAAGGGTACGTGGCCTATCACTCCCATGAGACCTTTCTGCAGGTTGCCACCAAGGACATTGTGAAGCTTCTGCCGCGAGCCATGAGCTCATACATTTTTCAAAACCGGTACGATTTCATGCGCGGCATGACTTTTATCAACCGGGACGTTCTTATCAACCTGGGCAAGATGAGGGACTTGGAAGAGATCCGAAAAGACGCGTTCGGGCGCTTGAGCAGAGACATCCCCTACTGCGTGCAAGCGTTCAAAGAGGGCGAGATCAAGCTCGACACATCGCACAACAACTTGGCCGGCCGCCTGGGGATGATCGCATACTCCATAATCTTGGTGGACATGCCCGACATGCCTGACCTGGAGTACCTGGAGCGGTTCTCTCGGACCCTTGACTCCCTCGTGGGCGCCCACGGCATGGACATCTGGGTCTATTACGACGGGTATGGCGATTTTCACTCGCTGGGCGAGCTCTTGGAACGGTTTCGACCGAGCGCTACGCCCCAGTTCAGGTACGCCCGAAGCGAGCTCTTTCCTATTCGCATGAGACACGACACGTTCGCATCTCTGCGCGCGCCGGAAAAGTTCGATATACACATGACTTTCAATGACACCGACATCAACACGATATACACAAAAATGCTCAACGATATTGTAGACGCGTTCACATACATCTGGAAATGCTCGGGCATGGATATCGCTCATCCCTCCTATGCGGCTCCACCGGGCACACTGATCCAGCGCCGCACTTTGCGAAGAACCGTAGCCGGTATGATGCCGACCCGCACGCTCACCAGACCGCCGGCCCCGCGTCCCGCGGCGCCGCGCGGTCAAGCAACACCCTCAGCGGAAACCCCAGGCGCGGCGCCCACCCCTGAGCAGACTCCAGGCCAATAGAAACAGGAGAGCCTTTCGCGACGCTTCCAACCGTTGATGTGATTCCGAACTCGCGGAGCGATCGTCTTACCCTTTAGGAAACGTGTTGGAATAATCTGCCGCTGTGTTAAAGCCGGCTGCCGCCACCAGGGCCGCGCTCGATCAACGCTCTTTGGATCTCCACGAATTCCGGAGTGATGGCCGGAACTATTGGTCGTTACGCGGTGGGGCTTCCAAACCTGGTATTGACGGTGTAGCGCTTAGTATACTATGGTCACCTATACGAAAGCATCGGCTGAGGAAGCGGCTTTCTTAGGGACCTGGTCAGATGACGATAAGTGAGAGCAAGGAACTATTGACGCGAGCGACCTTCATCCAGCGGAGGCTTGGTTGCCGGAGGCCGCCTTCTGCGCCGCCGATTTGCGAAATACCTGGAGCGCGCCGCATGCTTGAGAGAGCATCCTCTTGCTTGGCGCTCGCGGCAATTTTGTTCCTGAGCCATTTCTGCCCACCGGCTTTCGCGGACCAAGGGGCCGCGCCTATCAAACTGCATCGAGAGACAGCTCATCACAATTTGGAGGGGCGCCTGGAGGTCTACGAGGATAAAACCGGCGAGGAATCGTTCGACTCGGTTCGATCAAAGATATTCCACTTAACGCGAAAAGCCGTGCCAAGCTTTGGTCTCACCCGGTCTGTGTATTGGATCAAGCTGGTTCTTGAGAATGACACCCCTGGGCTACGCACGGTCACTTTGCTAATCGTTAATCATCACCTTGATTTTGTGGACATTTTCGTAACATCGAACAGGGGCGCCCACATTGAAAAGCGCCGAGGCGGCGCGCGTGTCCCGTGGGAAGAGAGGGTCTCTCAAGGTAGTCGGCCGGTTCTTACGCTGGATTTCGCGCCGGATGAACAAAAAACACTTTTTATTCGAGTCCAATCCCTGACGCCTTTGTGGGTTCCATTAGTCCTTTCTTCCGAAGAAGCTTACGTTGCGGATGATTTGAGGCGCTACCTGTTCCTCGGGTTTTTCTACGGAGTAATGGGCTTCCTTATCGTTTGCAACTTGTTTGCATGGACAATCCTGAAGCAGCGATCGTACGTTTATTACATCTTGACCCTTGTGGGAGTGGTCATCTGGCAATTGGGTTATGACGGGTTGACTCCTCGCATGACAGTTTTCTCTCGACCTGAAAAATTGCTGCATCTTTTTGTGTCCATGTCGGCATTTACCTTTTTGTTTAACACGATCTTTGTATCTTCGTTTCTCGCGGCAAGAAAGAAATATCCCATTTCGTACCGCGTTTTGGATATTTTCACGATCCTTGCAGGCGCGCTCCTCGTTCTGTATCTCATTAACTACTATGTTGGGAATTTCCTCGCCCATGTTTTTGGTATTTCACTGGCATGGATGTTCGTCATCGTAATCGGACTGACGTGGTATAGAGGAGAAACGACCGCGCGTTATCTTTTCCTCGCGCATATTTCTTTTCCGATTCTTGCCACTATCCTTGTCGGTCAACTGCAAGGATTTCTTCCATACAACGTATTCTGGATTCAAGCGATGAAGATCGGATATCTGTTGCAGGGTATGTTCCTCTCATTAGCTTTGGCCGACCAGTACGCGACAATGCAGCGAGGTTTCCGGCGCATGCTCGAAGAGCAGGTTGCCGAGCGTTCCACGGAGCTGACCGCGGCCAATGAGGTCCTACAACATGAAGTTATCGAGCGAAAACGTGTGGAAGGATTAATTGCGAAAGCCAAGCGCGAGTGGGAGCAAACATTTGACACGGTTCCGGATCTTATTGCCATTATCGATCGAAATTACAGAATAATGCGGCTGAATAAGGCCATGGCCGACAAAATGGGAGTGCATCCCCGGGATGCAATCGGCGCTAACTGCCACAAAGTCTGCCATGGGACCGACCATCCCATAGACAATTGCCCCCTCCGGATGAGCTTGGCCGACGGCAAGGAGCATTCTGCCGAAGTCTCCGAACCCAGACTGGGAGGCGCATTTCTCGTATCGGTAACGCCCCTGCGGAACAATGGCGGCGAGCAACCCGAAATGTTTGTTCACGTGGCCCGAGACATTACCGACCGTAAGATCTTTGAAGAGAAGCTCCGCACGCTTGCGATCACCGACAGCCTGACCGAAGTCTGGAACCGACGCTACTTTCTGCGGCTCGCTCAACGTGAGCTCGATCGGTCTAAACGATATGGTGGGCAGTTGGCTCTCATCATGATTGATCTAGATCATTTCAAGGTCATAAATGACACATACGGACACGATGTGGGCGATGAAGCGCTCAAAAAGGTCGCGGAACTGGCTCGCATCAGTATGCGCCAAGTCGATATATTTGCTCGGTACGGTGGAGAAGAGTTTGTCGCGATGCTGCCTGAAACCGGCATGGAGCAAGCTGTCCGGGTGGCGGAGCGACTCCGGCAAAAGGTGGCGGAAACCCCACTAACCGCCGACAACCGGCCCGTGCGCATTACCCTGAGCATAGGAGTGGCCGTTGCCGAACCAAAGGCCACCGACCTTGTCACCCTTCTCAAGAACGCGGACCAGGCCATGTACAAAGCAAAACAAAACGGCAGAGATCGCGTCGAAGTTTTCGAACCTGTCGCTTCTATCCTCGTGGATGGTGGGTCTGGTGCAGGTGTTTGAGGCGATGCTGGGCCACGTGCGTATAAATTTCGGTCGTCGAAATGTCCGAGTGCCCCAGCATGATCTGGACCGCTCGCAGGTCCGCATCGTTTTGGACCAGGTGAGTGGCGAAGGAATGCCGCAGTGTGTGTGGTGAGATCTCTTTTCGAATGCCGCCCGATCTTGCATATTTCTTGACAATCTTCCAAAAAGCCTGCCGCGTCATGGGCCCCCCTCTTCGAGTTACAAAGAGCGCTTCGGAGCGGCGACCGTGCAACAGCCCGTTGCGGACGCTCTCCAGATAGCTCATCACGGCGCGGGAGGCCGGAACGCCCAGTGGAACCACCCGTTCTTTCGAGCCCTTCCCGACCACGGTGACGCACCCCATTTCCAGGTCTACCTGCCCTATTTCCAGCTTGACCAGCTCCGATACCCTCAAACCGGTGGCATAAAGTAATTCCAACATAGTGGCGTCTCGGCGATTCTCGAGGCTGCCGGTAGGAACCGATGCCAGGAGACGGTCCACCTCGTCCGGCTCCAGGTATTGGGGTATCTTCTTGGCAAGCCTGGGGGAGTCGATCAGTTGTGACGGGTCCTCACGAATGAGGTCGTTCTGAATCATGTAACGGAAAAAGCCCCGGATACAGGAGATCTTCCTCGATCTGCTCGTGGGGCTCAGGCCACGACGGTCCAGGAAGGCCAAGAAGAGGAGCAGGTCTTCGCGGCCGACCTTCGGGACGCTGTTGATGCGGTGAGCTTCCAGGTAGCGAGCGAACTCTCTCAAGTCCGAGGCATAGGCGTTAACCGTCAGGGCCGCCAAGCCTCTGTCCACGATCAGGTGATCGAGGTATCCCAGAATTGATTGCTCGACGGAGGAGATTTCGGAATGCGCCATTTGGCTTTCAAACCGCCACCGAAGCCTCGTTATCCAGGAGGCTTTTCTCGATCTCGGTCAGGTGTTCCCGTAAGCTGGTCTTGATCGTATCAAGGCGTTCAAAGTCAACAACCTTCTTTCGATTCTCGTCCACGACGTAGAAGACGTCCGCAGCTCGGTTGGCCTCCGTGGTGATTTTTGTCAGGACTATGTACAGCCCCAACGAAAAGAGCTTGCGGCATATGTCGTACAAGAGGCCCGGGCGGTCGTCCGCTTGCACTTCCACAATGGTGGCCCGATCCGAAGCAGCATTATCGACCTCCACTCTCACGGGGAACCGTATCTTGAACGGAGTGCCGAAGAGCTTGCCCACGCTACGGCGGACAGCCACCAATTCATCCACGTTAAGTTCCCCTCGGACCACTCGCGCCATATCTTCGCGGAAATGGTTCCATCGTTCCGGATCGTCCAGGGCCCCTTCAGGGATGTCATTCACGTGGAAGGTGGCGACCGCGGTGTCCGGTTCGATGCTATGACTCCAGGCGCTCAGTATGTTGATCCTGTTCGCGGCCAGGGCGCCCGCGATCTTGAAGAAAAGCCCCGGCCTGTCCTGGATAATGATGGTCACCGCGCTGTATCCGGGTTTCGGATGATCGGTCTTCTCCACAATGAAGTCTTCAGGCGAAAGGGACGCTCTTCCGTGCCGGATCAGGTGGCGCCTCAGATTCACGAAGTGATCCACTATGGTACCCGGATAAAAATCGAGCAAATATCGAGACGACGCGCCCGCCAGGTACTGATCCAGTTCAGGACCTTTGAGGTCTTCGGGAACGAAATCCCGAATGAGCGCTTTCACTTCCTTGAGCCATTCGCCCAAGTCCTCGCCTCCCGGCTCACCTTCGATGATGGACAGTGTCCTGTAATAAAGCTCTTCGAGCAAATGACGCCGCCAGGAATTGAACGCCGTCGGCCCCACCGCTCGCAGGTCAGCGTGGGTGAGGAGAAAGAGCATGTCCAGCCGTCGTTTCTGAATTACAGTCTCCGCGAAGCGGCTCAATATGGCCTCATCATGGAGATCTTTTCCTAGGGCGATCTGCGTCATGGCCAGATGATTCCGGATGAGGAAACAGACCTCATCCATATCTTCCTGCGAGAGACCCAACCGCTCCAGCACAGGTCGGGCAATCTCTTCCCCCACCAGCTCGTGGCCTGCCCCGCGACCCTTGCCCACGTCATGGAAAAGCCCCGCGAGATACAACAGCTCCTTCCTTGCCAACTTCTGGTAGATGGTCCGAAGCAGCGCGTCTTCCGCATCCCCTCGGCTGTTGCCGAAGGAGTCCAGATTCTCGAGCACGGCAATGGTGTGCAGGTCAACGGTGTACTGATGATAGAGGTCGTGCTGGCGCAGGAAGCGCACGCGTTCGAACTCGAGGATAAATCGCTCCAGGAAACCAACTTTCATCATCGCGTTGAGAGCCTTGGATATGGCCCCAGTGGATCGCAAGATGTCAAGGAACATTCCGTTGACCTGAGGATCGGCCATCCAGCTATTGTCCAAAGAAGGCAACAGGGTGCGAATCTTGTCGGCAACTCTGATGTCCAGGTCACAGCCGGTTTCAGCGATCTTGCGAAACGCGTTGAGCATGTCACGGGGGTCCGCGTCCATGGTTTCCAGTTCGTATCGATTCACGCCGCCCGCGCCGATGTAGTACCAATTGTCCAGCTTGAGGCGTTTCGCGTCCTTCACAACCGCGGGCCGGAGAAAGAGCCGGGCTCGAGCCCGCACGTCTCGCCCGAAGAAATCCATGTTAGAGACATGCCGATAATACTCGCGCATGAAATTCTCTACCCCGCGACGTTCGGGCGTATCCTTGAACCCCATCTGTTCAACAAGGGCGAACTGCGCCTCAAATGTGAGCAAGTCATCGCGGCGCCTCGCCAGGAAATGAAGCCTGGCTCGCACACCTGATAGGAACGAAAGGCCCTCCTTTACCTCCTGAACCGCTTTTCGGCTACAAACGCCCATGTACGGGAGATCATCCAGGCTCGATGCGCCGAAGACGATGCGCGCCAGCCATGCAATCAGTTGGATGTATCTCAGCGACCCCGGCCCCTCCTTGACATTGGGCTGGAGCAGATAGACAGTGTCCCCGAACTTTTCGCAGGAGCGACGAATTTCACTCTCGATCTTCAGATAGAGATCCAACGGGCTCCGTTCCTTAATGAGCCTTTCCCTTTGGATAAGCAACTCCCGGAAGATCTTCTCGTCGCCCCAGATAAGTCTTGCGTCCATCAGGGACGTGAGAACCGCAAGATCCTTGTCTGCCTCCTGCTCGCACTCTTCCACGGTGCGAACCGAGTGCCCGATCTCTGCCTTGGCGTCCCACAGCAGGTAGAGGATTTCCCGAATGCCTCGGTATACGCCTTCGGGCGCATCGTCCACTCGAAGGAAGAGCAGGTCTATGTCCGAATAGGGGCTCATCTCCTGACGCCCATACCCGCCCAAACCGACGACCGCGAGTAGGTCCTTCCAGTGGCCCAAGAAATGGTCTGCTAACTGATTCAGCAGCGCGTCATAGACAGGATGGATGAGAAAATGCTCAGGATCGGGCGCGGATTTGGCCCGAAATTTTTCGATCCCGTCCCGAATGCGCTGTATCTGCGCCGACCGATCATGATCGGCGAATATGAACCTCATCTACTCGTCCCCTTGAAGAATCGGGAGATATTATAACAGTTGTGGGATCGCATGTCCGATCCGCCGAGCCTTGATTGTAAAGTCTATGACGTCAATCCGCAACGCTGCGAGTTGAGAGCGCGGGCAAGTTCAGTGGTGAAGCAATTGCCCCGATAGATAAGTCCACGCGCCTTTGCCGATGCCTTGGGCCAGATCCTCCAGGTAGCGTTGATTTGTCAGTTTACGCCTTTCTGTCGCATTGCTGAGGAACGCGCACTCGACGAGAATGGAAGGCATTTTCGCGCCCACCAGCACATAGAACGGACCGCTTTTGATTTCGCGATCGTCTCCGGGAGCCACATCCTCAGCCATGTTCCGGATCAGGCTCTTATGCACGCTTTCGGCCAGTTTGATCGATTCTGTCTGTTTTGACGTGACAATCAGATCCAGGAGGGTCGCCTGAATGTCCGTCATGCGCGCCAGGGGGATGTCATTCTCTCTCGCCGCCACAACCATAGCCTTCTTGGAGGACGCTGAGCTCAGGTAGTATGTCTCTATCCCCCGTGGGGATGCTTCATGCGCGGAATTGCAGTGCACGGACAAAAACAGGTCGGCATTCAGTGAATTGGCCAGAGCGGTCCGTTCCTTAAGGGTCAGGTATCGATCGTCGGTCCTGGTGAGCGCCACGGAAATTCGTGGACTGCTTTGTTCCAACCGAGCCTTAATGACCTTAGCGAGCTGTAGGGTCACATCCTTTTCCAGGAGGAGCCCGTCAAGAGAGACTGCTCCGGGATCCTTGCCCCCATGCCCGGGATCGATCACGACCGTGAAACTCCGGGACGCATCCCTTGCCGGACCGGTCCGTGGAGCCGCGTCCGTCGCCGTGATAGGGGGAAGGGACGCACGATAAGGAATCGGAGAGGGAGCGGAGGCCGGCTTCGGCTGAGAAGGGCTCCAGAACGGATTCCCCTCCTGAGGAACGAGGCGCGGAGCATCCTGGACTTTGGCTGGAGGCGTCACCCCAGGATTCGCTGCGAAGGCCGGCTGATCGAATTTCGCGGCGCCACGCGTCTCCGGCCTGGACACAGGCTCTCTTGCTTCCACACGTGGGCCTGCCACAGGAGAAACCTGCGCGGCGACCTGCTTTGCATCCGGTTGCTGATCTCCGCGATGGCCGGCATCCACAACGCGGCTCCGACCGCGTGGGATGAGAATGGATCTCCCCTCTGCGCGCAATCGGCGAGACTCCCGCGCGTATCGGTTGGCGCGGTCCAGATCTTCTCGCTTCCTGGTCCGCTCGCACAGATCGCGAGCAGCCCGTGACGCGAAATGGAGGCTTCGCAGTCCGCTGGGATCACCCCCGCGCTCTTTGTATATTTGTAGGAACGAACGGATGACCCGGAGCCACTCGGCCCGGTCCGTGGAGGGGTCCTTCCTGAGCGCCTCCAGCCGCTTGTAGGTCACCTCGAATGTGGAGAGGGTTTCCTTTTGCGATTTCGATGCGCACAACCCGGGCAGAGCCGCCATCAGCAGGCAGACGAAGAGGAACGGGATTGTGCGAACGAGCATTATCACCCCGTGCGTTACGCTGTTACGCCGGGAACAGCGCCTAAAAAACGGCTATAGCCCTCCTGAGTTCGGCGAGCCCAAGCCCTTTGCGGGGCTGAAGCTCACGGAGAGAATATCTGGTTTCAGCGTGGGGCTGAATGGCCGCGCAGCCCGCGCGAGTCCGGACGCGCACAACTTCGCCAAGGCCGTCCACGACCCTGGCGCCGGACTTGGCGATTTTGTCGTGCAATTCTGCGGAGATAATAAAGCTCGGTTTTGGGGTGGTTTTGAGCACGGGGGCCTCCTCGCTCGTAGTGATACGACTTTAACACAATTATTTCAGTAAATTCAATTTATTTTAGAGAAATTAGTTTAAGTATTTCCCTTTGACCCCCATCCCCACCCCTGCTACACTGTCCTTGATCCGGAATTCCGTAGCTTGTAACGCGACAAGAAAGCGCTTGATATGTCTCAGGAAAACCAGGAGAAGAAAGGTTTTTTCGGCCGTATTTTTGGAAGAGAGAAGACCGCTGTGGTCGAAGAGGCGCCCGGCGGCGGAGTAGTGGTTGAAATGATCGAAGCCTGCGGGACTGAACCAGGCAATGATAAGATGGGCTTGGCTGAGCAGGAAGGCGCCTCCGACGCAAACGCCAAAGAGGCGGAGCAAGACTTCACCAGGCTGGTGGCAGGTCTGAGCAAAACCCGGTCGGGGTTTATTCGAAGCCTGGACAAGGTTTTTCTTGGGCGGAGGGAGTTGGACGCGACAATTGCGTCCCATCTTGAAGAAGCGCTGGTGCGGGCCGATATTGGGGTGAAGACGGCGTATGAGCTTCTGGAAAGTGTGACCGAGCGGGTCAAGCGCAAGGAGCTTGCCGACCGGGGCGCGGTCATGGGGCACCTGAAGGCGGTGATCTACGACATACTCTCTCAAGTGGAATCTCCCATGCAGACCGCCGACGGACCAGAACCCTTTGTGGTGATGGTGGTTGGGGTGAACGGTTCGGGCAAAACCACAACGATCGCCAAGATTGCTGCTCGCCACAAAACGGCCGGCCACAAGGTGCTTCTGGTGGCCGGAGACACCTTCCGGGCCGCGGCAGTGGACCAGATTGAGGTCTGGGCTGAGCGGCTCGGTTGTCCTGTAGCAAAAGGCAAGGACAAGGCAGACCCTTCTTCGGTGGTATTTGAAGGCCTGCGGCAGGCAATGGACGATGCAACGCATCTGGTTCTCGTGGACACTGCCGGAAGGCTCCACACACGGACACCGCTCATGGATCAACTCAAGAAGATCCGACGCACCATGGAGAAACAGCTTCCCGGCGCGCCTCACGAGACTCTGCTCGTCATAGACGCTTCCACGGGACAGAATGCTATTCTGCAAGCCAAAACGTTCAACGAAGCGCTTCCTATAACGGGTCTGGCGCTCACCAAGCTAGACGGCGCCTCTAAGGGTGGAGTGTTGGTAGGGATCTCCAACGAGCTGAAAATCCCGATCCGCTACGTTGGTATCGGTGAAAAAATGGACGACCTGCGGGATTTCAATGCGCGTGATTTCGTGGAAGCCCTCTTCGCGGAAAAGGACCATAATCGATAGAAGTGGCCGCAAAATCTAAGAGTATTGGGAAGAGTTGCCGGGGAGGCCCTTCCAGCAAGAAGGGCTTCCCCGGACCCCTCCCCAAGAACTCCTGGGTATTTGCAAGCGCTTCCAGCGCCTGCGGGATCCTGTGGCCACAGGAGGCGGACGTATCGACCGCAGGCTTGCTTCTTTTTTGTCCTAACACCGAGTTTTTCCGATCAGGTTTGATGGGGAACAGAATGATGGAAAGCATTGACGTGAGCACCCGATCCAGAATGGAGTTCGTAGAGATCACTTCTCAGATAAACAAAGTTGTTTCTCAGAGCGGGATCCGCAACGGCGTGGTCGTGGTATACGTCCCGCACACCACCGCGGGAGTTACCATCAACGAGGCTGCGGACCCGTCGGTGGTTCAGGACATCATCGCCAAGCTTGCGGAGTTGGTTCCCCACAGAGGAGCGTACAAGCACACGGAAGGCAACTCGGACGCTCACATCAAATCCACTCTGGTCGGGAGTTCCGTGCACCTTATTGTGTCGGGAGGATCTCTGGCGCTCGGCACGTGGCAGGGTATTTTCTTTTGCGAATTCGACGGCCCGCGCAAGAGACGGGTCCATGTGGAAGTGATGTCCAAGTAGGCCTGGCTTTAAGACCTGTGACCTTTTCAAACCTGTCCTTGCAGAGGGCGATTAAGGTAATTCGAATGGTAATCGTTGTTGAGATCTTCACCGATGGCGCGTGCTCGGGCAATCCCGGACCCGGGGGATGGGCTGCGCTCTTGCGGTGCAAAGGAGTGGAGAAGATCCTGAGCGGCGGCACGCGGGACACCACCAACAACCGCATGGAGATGCTGGCGGTCATCAAGGCGCTAGAAGCGCTCAAGAAGCCAAGCATCGTGGTCGTCACCACGGATTCCCAATACTTGATGCGGGGGATCACTCAGTGGATCAAGAACTGGAAGAAGCGCGGCTGGAAAACCGCGGAGAACAAACCGGTCAAAAACAAGGAACTCTGGACGCGCTTGGATGAGTTAACGTCGCAGCACACGGTCACATGGCGCTGGGTGAAAGGGCACAATGACCATTCCGAGAACGAACGTGTCGATCAAGCAGCTCGCCGTGCGCTCAAGAAGTATCTTTAGAAGCGCTTCCGAGTTCTCCCTAGACTAAATGAGCTTCATGCCCTGGAGCACCGAGAGCATCACCGCCGCGGCAACCACGGAACCGATCTGGCCGCCGGTATTGGCCCCCATTGCGTGCATAAGCAGGAAGTTCTGCTTGTCGTACTTGTGGCCCAAAACCTGAGCCACTCTTGCAGCCATGGGGTAGGCCGATATACCGGCCGCGCCGATGAGCGGGTTGATTTTCCCGCCGGAGAGCACACACATGAGCTTGCCCAAAAGCACGCCTGCCGCGGTGTCCACGCAGATCGCCACAAACCCCAGGCCGAATATGGCCAGTGTCTGGACCGTAAGGAACTTGTGCCCGTCCATGGTCCCCCCGATGGCGAGCCCCAGGAACAAGGTGACCACGTTAGCGATCTCGTTTTCCGATGCGCCGGTAAGCCTGGAGACTACACCGCTCTCTTTGAGGAAGTTGCCCAGCATGATCATACCCATGAGCGGAAGTCCCTTTGGCGCAATGAAGCCGGTGGCAAGGGTCACCACAATGGGAAAGAGCAACCGGGTGCGAGCTGAGACAGTGGGCTTGCCGACCGTCATTCGAACGCGGCGCTCCTTGTCGCTGGTCAAAAATCTCATGATAGGCGGCTGAACAATCGGCACCAGCGACATGTACGAGTACGCCGCAACGGAGACTGCGCCTAACAGGTGCGGCGCGTATTGCGCGGTCACGTATATGGCAGTGGGACCGTCGCAGGCCCCTATAATACCGATGCAGACCGCTTCGACTTTTGAGAAGCCGAAGGCCAGCGCAAGTAACAAGGCAAGAAAGATACCGAATTGACCCGCTGCGCCAAAGAGCAAAATTCTCGGGTTTTCCAGTAAGGGCCCGAAGTCCGTCATGGCGCCGATACCAACGAAAATGAGGAGAGGAAAGACCTCTGTGGCGATGCCCATGTCATAGAGGAATTTGAGGATCCCGCCCTCGTGCATCACGTCGCTCAGCGGAATATTCACCAGGAAGCATCCGAAACCGATCGGTATGAGCAGCAACGGCTCCACACCCTTGGCTATGGCCAGGTAGAACATCACCGCTGCAATGCAGAGCATGATAATGTTCGGCAAACCCTGGGTGAAAAGGAACTCGAACCCGCTGGTGAGGCCGACAAGACCGTTGATGATGCTGTCTAACATGCTACGCTCCTCCGCTTTGAGGCTTTTTCTCCGCTTCCGTCGGAAGCGATAGCGGAAAAGCGGTCTTGAGTAACCTGATCACGAAGATCAGAATACCCAGTATGAAAAACGTTGCTCCCGTGCCTACAACGGTCATGGTTATGCCGAAAGTGAGATTGTCCATGCATTGCTCCTTTCATCTCCGTTATCGAAATGATCGGTGCCTCCCTGAGCGCTCCTCTCCGCGAGCCGCCTGGCAGAGGGTTCGCGTCCGGAGCTCGGTAGGGATTACCATGTAGAGCTGATTACGAGGGGTTGAGAAGTGGCCCATTGCCGAGGAACGAATCAGTGCGCTTAAATCAACAGGAACTCGTCCTTCGGCCTAGTCTTACGGCTTCCGCCGCGTGATTGCACGCGCCCACGAACCCGAAAGCACGGTCGAGAGCGGCGATCTGCCACTCCCGCGTTCATCTCTCGGCTAAACGCGGAATCATCGCGTCACTTGGGTCATTTTACTTCTGTTTCTCACCAGCGCTGCACTGATCGCAGGAGAGCACCACGGTCCCTTTGTCTCTTTCACATTGGACTCTATCAGCCATCTCACACTTCTGCTCATCGCACGCAGTGCAGTACCAGCAGCAGAGCACCTTATCCCTTTGAGCCTGTGGTGACACCTCCCGCACATGGCCGACCATGGATATGGCCACAAAGACGCTTATGACCAAGAGGCTCTTCATCACTTCCCCTCGATGGAAAAATCCGGGCTGCGCCCGTTCTCCAATAATGTTCCAGCGACTGAGGGGACAAGAATATCACCCTTCCCTTGCTTTTGAAAAGGACTATTCTCCCGGCGTTGCCGAACTCCGCGGCACGCGGCGGAAGAGTTCCGGATCCGGAGAATCGGTCAGCGCGCGGCGACAGGGACGCTTCATTCATTTGGATGGCAGATCAAAGTTGTTTGCGAATTCTCGCGGGTCAACTATACTGAATGCCGCAGGAATCGGGCGCCTCTCCATCCCGATCTGCCGTACTCACGACGGAGACTCCCAGCCGACTCCTTTCCTCGTCAAACCGGTCAGAATTTTCTGGCGGCTGCGGAGAGGGGCCTCTCGCGCCTCAGACCAATGACAAGTGATACACCCCGTTACAGCAGACACGTCCTGCTCTCATTCATCGGAGAGGAGGGACAGCGCAAAATAGAGCGGTCGCGCGTCCTCGTCGCGGGATTGGGCGCACTGGGATCGCTCATCGCCACACTGTTGGCCAGAGCGGGCGTGGGTTTTCTGCGCATTGTGGATTTCGATGCGCCTGAGCTGCACAACCTGCACCGACAAATCCTGTACGATGAGGCTGATACGCTTCCGGGGATTTCCAAGGCTCAGGCAGCCAAGCAAAAGCTTTGCGCCGCCAATTCCTCTGTTCAAATAGACGCGGTGGAAGCCGTTATCAGCTCTGGTAATGTGGAGCGGCTTACGGAAGGTGTGGATCTGGTGGTGGACGCGCTCGACAATATTCGCGCACGGTACTTCGTCAATGACATGGCCGTTGCACGAGCAATACCTTATGTGTTCGGGGGCGCAGTGGAAGCGAGCGGAAACGTGATGACCATTATTCCCGGCAAAACGCCGTGCCTGAGATGCCTTTGGCCGAACCCGGAAGCGGTTGAAGGCCATCCGACCGCGGCTTCGGTCGGAGTGCTCTCTTCAGCCGCCACCGCGGTTGCCTCCGTCGAAGTGACCGAGGCCATAAAGCTCCTGGTCGGCCGGTATGAAGACATCCTTGGCGGTCTGTTGGTCATGGACTTGTGGCGCAACACGTTCCACCGCGTTCCGGTGCTTCCGAACCCGACGTGCATCTGCCGTGCCAAGCCTCCGGACACGAACCGCTGACGTGAGCAGGGGCGCGCGCCGACTATGAAGCATCCCGATTATCCATTCATGGCTATGATACTTGCCGGAGGGCTGGGCGTGAGGCTCAGGCCGGTCTTGTCCGACAGACCCAAACCGCTGGCTCTCGTCCACGGGGTCCCGTTCATCGATATCCTCATAGATTCGCTTGCGAGCAAGGGAGTGCGACGGTTCGCCATCCTGACGGGCTATATGGGGCACATGATAGAAGAGCATTTGAAAGACAAGTACGGGAACAAGCTTGATATAGCGTTCTCTCAGGAGGAGGAGCCTTTGGGCACCGGCGGCGCGGTCAGGCACGCGGCGCGCTTCGCAACAGACTCCACACTTCTCGTAAATGGCGACACCTTCTTTGATGCGGACCTGGACCGGCTCAGTCGCTTCCACTCGGAAAAGGGCGCTCGGGCGACGCTTTCTCTGGTCAAAGCGCAGGACCCCGGTCGGTACGGATCGGTGGAAGTGGATCAAAATGGGCGCGTGACGGGTTTCCGCGAGAAAGACGCCTCATCCAGGGGGCCCGGGCTGGTGAATGCCGGCGTTTCCATGCTTTCAAAAGGATTTATCTTGGATTTGCCCGACATAGGGCGTTTCTCTATGGAGAAAGACGTATTTCCCAAGGTCGCTGCTCGGGGCGAGTTGTTTGCGCTCTGTCAAGACAGGGCCTTCTTCGACATCGGAACGCCCGAGAGCTATGAAGCATTTCAAGCGTTCATGGGCTCCTGCGCTCCATAGTATGGCAGGCCCGAGACAGGCCCGGATCACGTCCAATCTTTGGCTTTCGTTTTGTCCTGTTTCTGGTCTCGTTTCTTCTGGTCTCTGTCCTGATCCGGTTGCTTGAAGGGGCCTCTGAGTTTGGCGCTCATCACGGTCACACCGAGAAACCCCGCTTCAACGTGAGCGGAGTACTCATAACCGTCCCTCACCAGAATGAGCATGGGCTTCTTTCGGCCCTTACTTGTGCGCGCGGTCAGGGCAAGGAATTTCTCGGCGGTAAGGTCTCGGACCCCGTCGTACTCGATGATAACGTCCCCCACCGCCAGCCCCGCCTTCTTTGCGTCGGACTTGGGAGTGAACCCCATCACCATGACGCCTCGCACAGGCGGCTCAGCAGGCAGTTGAGGACCAGGGGCCGCAGTGTCGGTGGCACGAGTTGTTCTGGTCGCTCCCTGCCTTTCCTTTTCCCGCGCCACTGCCTGGGCCACTTCTCTTTGATCAGGCCCGGGAACCCATTCCTTGGTAAGGAAATCGCTCGCGAAATGGAACGGTCTGCGGGCCGAGCCCGTGTCTATGGCTACGCGAAAGCCCGTGTTATACAGCGCCAGCTCCGGCCGCGACCACCCGCGGAACGCGCACCTTAGGTTCACCGCGCCGAAGGTCCATTCGCCCCCTTTCATGACCCGGTGCTCACCCGTGCCTGGTCCTTCGGGATCCACCTCGGGGGTGAACCGATAGTAATCGTCCCCATAATAATCGTTTACCCATTCGAGCGCGTTTCCGGCCATGTCGCACAGCCCGAAACCGTTGGGTTCATAGGAGCCGACCGGCGCTACGTGCTTGTGCCCGTCGTCCGCGTACCGGTCGCGCCATTGGAAGTCCGTGTTCTTGTCCGCGTAGTTGGCTTTGCGTCCGTCAGGGAGCGAATCGCCCCACGGGAATTGGGCCATGGGGAGTCCGCCTCGACACGCGTATTCCCACTGGGCCTCGGTGGGAAGCTTGTACGGGAGTTTTTCGATCGCGGTCAGCCAATCCACGTAGGCCTGCGCATCATAGTAAGAGACCATGACAACCGACTGGGAATCCTCGATCTTCCAACCGGGATTGAGCCAAGAGCTACCTTCTTTGACCTCAAAGCGATTCCGATCCGCGTTGAAGACCTGGCCGCCTCCGTCAGCTTCCGCGTCGGTCACATACCCGGTCGCTTCCACAAAAGCCCGGAACTGCGCCACCGTGACCTCATGCATGGAGAGGAAGAACGGTCGGGTTATCCTTACCTTGTGGAAAGGATACTCGTTCTCCAGGGAAACCGGCGCGCCTTGAGCAAGCGTGGTGATGGCCCACGCAATGTCGGCTTCGGAGCTGCCCATGACGAACGATCCCGCGGGAATTCGCACCATCTTCATACCTTGCGAATTGGTGAACGACACCGTCCGTTGATCTTTCGACACATCGATCAATGATTCCAGCGCCCGCTTCAAGACAGCCTGGGGTTGGAGATCCGGCGTGGCCCCTGCGCCGGAAGAATTCAGATATTCGTCGGCCAATCGCCGCGCTTCGGCTCGACGGCCATTGGAAACGAGATCCTTGACGCGAGAGACCAGGTCATCGTACGAATCAGCGCGCGAAGTGTCTCCGGCGGCAGGCTTAGACAGGGCCACACGCGCAGCCGAATCAGCCTGCGACGGAGAAGCCACTACCCTGAATCCGGACATGTCCACCACGAGATTCGTTTGGACGCCAAATCGGAAAGCATTCCTGGCAATGCCCGCGCCAAAGGCCCAGCATCCTCCTCGAACGACTCTCATCGTCCCACTGCGCGGCCCCGATGGATCCACGATCGCGCCGGAAGAGTCCTTATCTGCCGGCTTTGCGGCAAAGAAGTCCTGACACAGCTCCCACACATTGCCGGCCATGTCGTACAGCCAGAAGCCGTTCGGCTCGAAGCTCCCAACCGGCGCGTACTGCGCATAGCCGTCGTCGATCGTCCGGTCCGCCCAGGGAACCGGAGAGCGGCGGTCGGCTGAATTCAGTTTCGCGCCGTCCGGGTAATCGTTCCCCCAGGTGAAACGTTCCCCTTCCTTTCCACCGCGAGCAGCGTACTCCCATTGCGCCTCTGTGGGCAATTGGTACTGAATCCTCTCCTTGGCGCTGAGCCACTTGCAAAAAGCTTCCGCGTCCTCATGGCTCACCATGCTGACGGGATGATCCTCCCAGACCTCCACGCCCGGGTTGCGCCAGGATGCGCCCGGTTTCTGAGCCCAATGGTTTTTGTCTCGATCGTAGACCCATCCCGAGCCCTGTTTTTCTGCGACAGTGCGATAGCCGGTCTCCTCCACGAACCGCTTGAACTGCCCGACCGTCACTTCGTACTTCCCGATGTAGAACGGGTTGGAAATGCGCACCGAACGATCGGGCTCCTCTGATTCCAGGGTCTCTCGTTGGACGTTCCACTCGCTCTCCACGCGGCGCACCTCGGCGGACGAACTCCCCATGAGGAACATGCCCGGCTTAATCAGCACAAGCTTCATGCCTATGGAATTGGTGGTTTCTCGTCCTGCGACCGGTTCTGCCCCTTGCCCCGCTAAAAGCTTGGAGCGCGCTTCAGCCAGCATGGCTCGGAGCTCTGCCGGTCTGGCTTCAGGCTTCAGGTGTGTTGCGGCCGCGAGAGCCCTTTCCAGAGCCTGCGCGGCCAGAGCCCACTCTTTTCTCTGCATTCGGGATCGCGCCAGGTCTGTCTCCCGCTCGACGATCCGACGGTGCTCCGCGCCATCGTCTTCCGGGATTGTCGGGCTTACCGGCAGGTACCGGTCTGTGCGCGGGTGGAGCCTCTTTTGAGGGGCATCGCTCTGCTGGACCCCTCTCAGATATCCTTGAATGCTCTCATACAGACGGCTTGGGCTGGGGGGACCTTTCTCCGGCGGCGGTTGCTGTTCAGAGGGCGCGGCTTTCTCGGCCTTGCCCTGATCACGCTGTTGCGCATGAGCCTTCCACGTGTCGGCGCCAAACAAAAACGAGCATAGCGCTAGAATCAGAACAAGGCCGAGACCGGCCTTTTGCGCCGATGCCGCTATGATTTGCCGTTGCGGTTCTCTCACTTGATCTCCACCGGGATCTTGCGTTTCAGCTCGTCGGTGAGCTGTTTGTGTAACTCATTGTTCCGTTCGTCCTCCAAACGCCTCATTATGCTTGCCCGCACCTGCACGTACGACGGCATTTCAGGCTGACGCTTTTCATCCACTTTGACCAGATGCCACCCGAACTGTGTTTTGATCGGGCCGCCCACCTGGCCCTTGGGGATGTTGAAGATCACGTGCTCGAAGGAGGCTTCGAAGCTGCCTCTGGGCAGCCAATCTCGCCCGTCGGGCAACTGAAGGGCGCCGCCGATATCCTTGGCCGGATCAATGGAGACCTTCTTGGCCAGCGCCGCAAAGTCCTCGCCGGCCTTGAGCTTTTCGAGAGCTTTCTTGGCCTCCGCTTCGGTATTCACCAGTATGTGACGCGCTTTGATCTCTTCGCGAGGCTTGAATTCAGCCTTGTGGGAGTTGAAGTACGCCTTCATCTCCTCTTCCGAAATCGGCGGCGCCTTGGCTTGACGCCTTCGGAAATACTCCCTGGCCAAGTACTCCGTTTGCGCGTAATCCAGCCGGGTATTGATAGCCGGTTCTTTATCCAAGCCCTCTTTCTTCGCGGCCTCTGCAAAGAGGGTGAATGCGACTACTTCATCGAGGATCTTCTTCCTTCCGTCGGGAGTAAGAAACGGAACACGATTCTGTTCGGGAATGGTCGCGATGATATGGTCCAATGCTTCACGGGTAATCTCACGATTTCCCACCTTTGCAATAACGTTTCCCTCCGCGGCCAAGGCCGCTCCTGCATGGCAAACGAGCGCCCCCACAAGAAAAATGACCGCGGGGATACGACAGAGGCTATTCATGATCCTGACCTCGGCTGCATCTCGGACCGAGCCGGCGCTGGACCGGCTCGGCCGAATTGGTGCGCCGAATAATAAGATAAGGATTTCTCAAAAGCAAGACGCGCTTGGAGGAAGGCCCGTTCCCGCAGCTTCGGATGGATTGAAAGCCTACGAATCTTGGCCCCGGCGTTCTCACCGGCCAGGAGTCCTGAAATCGGCTCTATTCAACGGGCTCTGAGGGGGGATGGTCTTCGGTCTTGGAGGAGACGAGTTGCAGGCGAGGCTTTCCGTCCGACGCTCCACGGATGTCAATCATCTTGAGGCGAGCCTGACCGATCAGCTCCGCGAATCGCTCGAAGTCGGCGGGGACAAACTTCAGACCGCAATAGGGCAAATTTATGTGAACTACTCCTCCAGGACATATGGTCACGTTCCCGAAGTTGGGATCGTCGGCAAGAATTGTCTGATCGTCCACGACGGTTCTCCTGTTCGTCTTGAGGCTATTGTAAGCGCTGGGCCTCTGAACCGCAACAGAATTGGCGACACGGTCAATTCGCATGAATTCTAATGTGATGGCTGTTCAATAACGAGCGACCCATGCGCCATGCCTGTGGAACGCGAGTGCAACAATCTTATCCTAAAGGATAGCGCAGCAAGAAATGGTTTCTTCGCAATGATTTCTTACCGGGGGTGAGAGCGCCGGCGCTGGAGTGAAAATGCGGCTTCTAAGCTAAGGTTTTCCGGCCGGAGCACACCCGGCAAGGGTCTTGTCATTAACCCGTTGACATATAAAGCATTTTTATACTATAATAGGATCGACTAATCCTTGCGAGAGGTAGAGGAATGAGGGTGATCCGAACTGTCTCACTGCTGGGCTTAGTATGTCTGTGGACAGCGCTGGGGGTCCCGTATGCGTTCGCGGGACCGTCTGTCGCCGACCTCCTGATCGAGGGAGTCCAGGCCATGGAGAGCGGGCGACCGACTCTGGCCAAGGAAAGGCTTACCAGCGTCCTCAAGACCGATAAGAGCAATTATCACGCTCTCGTGCTGTTGGGACAACTGGAAGCGGGAAGTCTGGAGGGTCCCAACAAAGCTGCCCGAATCCTGGCGGCGCAGAAATATTTTCTCATGGCATGTGTATCGCAGCCACACCGGCCCGAAGCGAACCTCGCGCTCGGTCAGCTCTACTATCAGCTCGGATATATCGATGAGGGAGACCACTACGCGAAGATCGGTCAGGATCTCGACCCCTCGTCTTATGAGGCATTTGCTGTGCTTGGACAGCGGTACGAGGACAGCGGCAATTATTCTGCGGCGTTGGGGCAGTACTCCGAGGCATTGAAATATTACGGATTCGACCCGTACTTCATTGACAAGAGATACCTGGCCGCCGCCCAGGGCGGATTGGATCCGTACGCCCATCTCCAGGTGGATGTGGATCTCAAGAACAAAATCAGGTACTACCTGTTGGTGCCCAGGGCGCCGGACTATTTCTTGCTTGAAGAATACCGCGATAAGGCCACCGCTCTCGCTCAATCCCGGGGCAGGTTTGAGCTGCCTCCCGCTCGATTCAAGTATTGCGCCGGCTCTCCTGCGCCAAAGGCCGAATACAGCGACCTATACGAGGCGTTCATTAAGGCATCCACATCGCATCCCCTGGAATATCGCGTCTTGAGAAAAGAGCTCGACAGTATCCGTCAAGAAGCTCTCAAAGAGATCGCCGGAATTCAAGACCCGGTGGCAAAGGCCAAGGCGCTGTATATGTTTCTCAAGCAAAGGGTTCTGAAGACCTACGATCTGAGAGAAGGAATACTGGCCCAAGATGTTCTGAAGGACAAGAAATACCTCTGCCTGAATGGGTCCATTTTGTTTACACTTATCGGCGCGGAAGCGGGCCTGCCGGTTTACGGCATGATCACCCCGGGTCATGCGTTTGCAAGCATGGACGCGGGAAGGAGAAAGATCCAGATCGAACTGACCGCTGAGCCCATGTTCGGAACAACCCGCGAAGAGGGTTTCGACGTGGATTGGTGGAAGCAATTTCAGGTACTCAACCGAGTGGATGCGTATGGGGGCCTACTGGGAGGCTCAAGTCACCGGAACGTGGGAGAGGTCACGCCGCAGCAACTTACCGCGTATCAGTTCACCAATACTCTCGCCCACGGTCTTCAAGGCATTTCAAGTAAGTATAAAGAGGAAGAAGAATATCGGAAAACCCTCCTGGCCCTGAAGATCGAAAATAACCGCGATACGGCCACCAAGCTCGCCGAACTCAGGGCCCGATACGAACAGGAGCCGGATAAACTGGCAAGCCTGGAGCTAAGAACCGTTCAGAGACATCAAGAGAAGCAGCGCAAACTGGACAAAGAAATCGATGAGATCTCTCGCAAGCTTTCCCGTGAGAAGGCGGATTACCTTTATACGACCGGACGGGAGCTGTTAAGAAAGGCCCGGGCGCTTGCTCCCACGGTGGAGGAATTCACGGAATTTGAAGAATCTGCGTACGTCGCGACGGCCGCGGCGGATGTGGCGCCGACTCTAGGCGCCATAAAGGACCGGGCCGAACGACGCAAAGACCTTTTTGCGCAACTGGCAGCGAAAATGCGCGACATGAAACTTGAGGAGAAAGTATCCGGAAAAGACTCTCGATTCCTCAAAGACCTCGTAGAAACCATCGCGGCGATTGAAGAGAAATCCAAGACCATTAAGATGGAGGAGAAGACCGCTTGGGCGGGCGAGCGAGAGACGTGGCTCAAAGCAATCGGCAAGATGGAGCAAGGTCTCAAGGAGTTCCCGTGCAGCGGCGAGCTCAAAAGGCGGCTCGAAGCATATCTGCGCATCACAGCCGGTCTCGCCGAGCAGAATGAGGATCAGCAGACCGTTACGGACATGGTGAAGAAAGCCGTGTCAAGAATCCCGGAAAGCGAATTCGCCAGGGAGTACCGGCGCAAGCAATTGGGCAGCTAAAGAGAGTTGTGGCAAAATCGCTCTTGCTCGTCAGCGATTTAGCGTTGACATTTCACGTAGATATCGTGTATATTTCCACCGGTATACAATGAGATGTCTATAACA